>QHZC01000714.1 GCA_003224515.1 Acidobacteriota bacterium | reverse complement strand
AAAGCCACCGCTACTTTTAGGAGCGATTGAACCGCGGTATGGAAATTGTTCTTGTCGGACTGAATCATCGCACGGCGCCCGTTGAGGTGCGTGAAAAGGTGTCTTTCACGGCCGAGCAGGCCCAGCGGGCGGCCGTGGAGCTCCGCGCACGGGGAATCCTCGAGGAGACGCTGGTGCTCTCGACATGCAATCGCAGCGAAGTGTACGGCGTGCCGCCGGAAACCTCCCATGAGTGTGCCCCGGGACTTTCTATTTTTCTGAGCGAGTTCCATTCGGTGCGTCCGGATATCCTCAGCGTGTCGCTTTATCACCATTACGATCGCGAAGCCGTTAGGCACCTCTTTCGAGTTGCGGCGGGGCTCGATTCCATGCTTCTCGGCGAAGCGGAGATTCTGGGCCAGGTGCGGGAAGCGTATCGCTTCGCGCACGAGCATGGCGCGACCGGGCCGGTGTTGAATCGGCTCTTCCAGGGTGCTCTAGAAGTCGGGAAGCGCGTGCGCACGGAAACGGAACTTGGCACCCGGCCAATGTCGGTGGCTTCTGCCGGCGTGAAACTGGCGGAGCGCATTTTTGGAAAACTGAACGAGCGGAGGGCCCTGGTATTGGGAGCGGGCACGATCAGCGAGCAAGTGGTCTCTCAACTCCGGGATCGTGGGATCGCGCAGCTCCATGTCATGAACCGCTCGCGCGACCGCGCGGACGAGCTGGCCAAGCAGTTCGGAGGAAAGGTCGTCGGGTGGGGCGAGTGGGATACGGCCCTGCAATCACCGGATGTGGTTGTGTCGTCGGTTAGCGCGGATGAACCGGTTCTGCGCCGCGAAACCGTCGAGCGAGCGATGGCGGCGCGCGGAAATCGCGCGCTGTTCCTGATGGACCTGGGCGTGCCACGGAATATCGACGCCAGCGTTGGGGAGCTCTACAACGTATACGTTTACAATACGGATGACCTGAGTGAGATCGTCCAGCAGAATCGCAACGCTCGCGAAAGTGAGGTTCCCCGCGCTCAGGGCATCGTCGACGAGCATGTGACCAAATTTCTCTCCTGGCAGGCGAGTGTCGAGCTGGTTGGGCTTGTTGATGCGCTGCGCATGAAAATGAGGGAGGAACGTGCCTCATTCATACGGTCGCGCTTGGAGCCGATGAAGCATCTGACGGAGACGGACCGCGCTCATGTGGAAAAATTGATGGATGAGATGCTGGAGAAGCTGCTTCTGGAGCCGGCGGAACGCTTGCGAGGTGAAAAAGAACTCCGGAGAAAGATTCAAAACGTCGAAGCATTGCGCGATCTGTTTCTTTCAAACCGGGAGAAGCCGTGAGAATCCTGCGCATTGGCACCCGCGGCAGCATGCTCGCCAAATGGCAGGCGGAATCCGTTCGCAAACAACTGTTTGCCGCCACCGGTATGGAAGCGGAAATTGTCATCATCAAGACCAGCGGGGACAAGATGCAGCAGGCGCCGCTGACACAGATTGGCGGTAAGGGAATTTTCATCAAGGAGCTGGAGGAGGCACTGCTGGAGGAATCGATCGATCTCGCGGTGCACAGCGTGAAGGACGTGCCCACCGACGTTCCTTCCCGGCTCGTGTTTCCAGCGGTTTGCCGGCGTGATGATGTGCGTGATTGCCTGGTAGGCACTACGCTAGCGAATCTGCGGCAGGGAGCGCGTGTTGGAACGAGCAGTCTTCGCCGGCAAGCGCAGTTGATACACCTCCGGCCAGACCTCGATCTCCGCGACCTCAGGGGCAACGTAGACACTCGGCTACGCAAAGTGGAGAGCGGGGAATATGATGCGGTAATGGTTGCCAAAGCGGGCCTGGATCGCCTCGGTTTGAGCCAGCGCATTTCGGAGGTGCTCTCACCGGAAGTGTGCATGCCTGCCGTCGGGCAGGGCGCCATCACGATAGAATGCCGGTTGAAAGACATGGAAGCTGCGGACCTCCTGGCGCTTTTGGACGATCGAGAGACCCGCACGGCGATTGTTGCGGAGCGGGCACTTTTGTCTGCGTTGCAAGGTGGATGCCAGGTTCCTATGGGTGCTTGGGCGCGCGTGGAACGCAACGAACTATTGCTCGACGCGTGCGTTTGTTCCGTGGATGGATCGCAATATGTGAAGCAGCGCGCCACGGCTCCGCCGGATCAGGCGGCGCAACTTGGAGAGCGCATGGCGCGCGTACTCATCGAGGCGGGCGCACAGTCGATCCTGGAGGAAGTGAGCCGCCAGCGTGGCTGAAGCATCTCCAAGTGCCTTGGACGGCAGGCGAATTGTCATAACACGTTCGGCGGAGCAGAGTGAGGTGCTGGCAAAGGAACTCTCTCTACGCGGAGCCATTCCCGTGGTGCTTCCGCTGGTGTCGTTCGCAGGACCCGAAGATTTCGCCCCGCTCGACGCGGCGATCGCGGAAATCCAGCGATTTGATTGGATCATTCTCACCAGCGCGCAAGCAGTTCGCGCGGTGGTAAAGCGCGGTGCGGAGCTGAAGCGTGGCCTGATTCACGCAGGGAGCAAGCTGCGAATCGCTTCCGTTGGTCCGGTAACCGCCGAAGCTGCTCGGCAGGCTGGACTTCCTGTCGAGTTTGTTGCGGAGACGCACACCGGTGCGGCGCTGGCGGAGGAGTTGGGGGACCGGCTTCAAGGAGCGAAAATATTCTTGCCGCGGAGCGATCGTGCGAATCCGGATTTGCCAGCAGCCTTGAAGCGTTGCGGCGCGCAGGTCACGGAAGTGATCGCCTACCGCACTTTGAGGCCAACCGATGTAGATCAAGGAAGCTTGAGGCAGATCGCTGAAGGCGCGGCGGACGCGGTTCTATTTTTCAGCCCGTCGGCAGTTCAACATTTCGCTGAGCTGTTTGAAGGCGAGCAATTGCGCGCGCTACAAGATAAACTGGCGATCACGGCG
>QHZC01000187.1:5574-6608 GCA_003224515.1 Acidobacteriota bacterium | reverse complement strand
GCACTTTATTCCGGACATGCTGTTGTATCGCACCACCGGGCGCTGGCTGCTTCCGGTCTTGCCGTTGATTCGCGGGGCGATGTGGTTCGTCTGGCCCGTGCGCGTATTTCTGGAAGGCGCGGAATCGCTCGCGCGAATTTCCGAGCACGACGTCGAAAAGACCGACGAGCAGCGCACGGAGGAGGGAATCGAAGCGCTGGTGGAAGTCGCGGAAGAAGAAGGCATCATTGAGCCGGAACAGGCAGATTTGATCGAGCAAGTCGTCGAATTCAGCGACAAACGCGTACGCGAAGTGATGACGCCGAGGCCCGACATTGTGGCAATGCCCGCGGCCG
The DNA here is from genome assembly GCA_003224515.1 of Acidobacteriota bacterium. Classification (GTDB taxonomy): domain Bacteria; phylum Acidobacteriota; class Terriglobia; order Acidiferrales; family UBA7541; genus Acidiferrum. The sequence goes on along the minus strand of QHZC01000187.1, from coordinate 6,273 downwards.
CGACGCTCGAAGATTTGCACGCCAAAGTTGTCGAGACGAAATTGAATAAGATCCCCGTGTATGAGAAAACGCTCGACGATATTTTCGGCGTCGTATACTCGCAGGACCTTTTGCAAATCGCGGACCAGGATTTGCCGAAGCGCAAGGTGCGTGAGCTGGTCAAACCCGTTCTCTTCATACCAGAAACGAAGATTGGTTCGGAGTTGCTGCGCGAAATGCGCCAGAAGGGGCAGCCGCTGGCAGTGGTTATCGATGAGCATGGAACGGTGGCCGGCATCGCAACCGTGGAAGACCTGGTGGAAGAGATCGTGGGCGAAAGCGGAAACGAGCGCAAGCCTCCGGCGCCGGATGTCGTACGCGAACCGGATGGCGGACTGGTGATGCGCGGCAGCATGCCAATCGACGACGTCGAGAAGCTACTTGGCGTGAAGTTCGGCGACAAGACCGACGAGGCGGTAACGACTCTGGCAGGTTTGCTGAGCCATGTTTCCGGCAAGGTGCCTGCGCCAGGTGACAAGATCGATCTGGCGGACCATCGCTTCGAAGTCCTGGAAGCTAACCAGAGGAAAGTGTTACGCGTGCGAATTCGCAAACAGATGAAGGCTGTTCACACCAAGCAGTAGGTTCTCAGGGACTCTGAGTCAAGGACCATAAGGGAAAGGCGATCAATCGAAGTGTCGGGGGTGGAGATGTTGACGT
>QHZC01000187.1:3288-5537 GCA_003224515.1 Acidobacteriota bacterium | reverse complement strand
AGAGCCAACCATCGACATGCAATGGGCGGTGAAGATTCCGGCGCGGGACGGAGTGAAGCTGAACGCGACGGTGTTCACGCCACACGGTCAGAAAGGGCCGCTGCCGGTCATCTTCACGTTTACGCCGTACATCGGAGATTCGTACACGGACCGTGCGATGTATTTTGCGAAGCACGGGTACGTGTACGCGCTGGTGGACGTGTGGGGACGCGGGAATTCCGCCGGCGAATTCGAGCCGTTTGTGAATGAGGGAAGAGACGGCTACGACGATTACAACAGCGGTGGCGTTGTCGCGGCAGAGACGGGGAAAGATGCCAAGACGGCGCATATCAAGCTGATGCACGACGATACGGAGTACGCCAGTGCACTCGAACTGCCGATCGTCGAACCTTGATGGCTACAAAGGAGAGCAGCGCCGGAAAGCGGGATTTTCGATCCGGATTTGTGGCCATCGTGGGGCGGCCGAATGCGGGGAAGTCCACCCTTGTGAATCGATTGGTCGGGCAGAAGATCGCGATCGTTACTTCCAAACCGCAGACCACGCGCAATCGCATCCAAGGAATTGTGACCAAACCGCAAGGGCAGATCGTATTTATCGACACCCCGGGTCTGCACGAGGCCGATTCGGTACTGGGACGGCAGATGATGCAGGAAGTGGCCGCTGCGCTGGAGGGGATTGACGTCCTGTTGCTGATGGTCGATGCCAGCCGGATGCGTCCTCATGCGGACGATCTGCCGCTGGAAAAGGCGAGACAGTTTCGCGGAAAAACGATTCTTGCGCTGAACAAGGTCGATCGTTTGCCGAAGCCAAAGCTTCTGCCGCTGATCGATGCCTTTAGGAAGGCATTCGAATTTGCCGCCATCTTGCCCGTCTCCGCGCTGAAGGGCGGTGGATGTGAAGAGTTGCTTGAGGAGATTCTGAAACAGTTACCGGAGGGAGAGCCGTATTTCCCAGAGGATCAGCTGACGGACCAGCCGGAACGATTTCTGGCCGCCGAGATCATTCGAGAAAAGGCCATTCAGGTGATGTACCACGAGGTGCCGTACGCGCTGGCGGTGATGGTTGAAAAGTACGAAGAAACACCCAAGCTATTGCGCATCGAAGCGGTCATGAATGTGGAGCGTGATTCGCAGAAGAAAATACTGATCGGTCATAAGGGCGAGATGCTTAAGCGCATCGGAACAGAAGCCCGCAAGGAGCTCGAGACGATCCTCGGCAGAAAAATCTATCTGGGACTTTTTGTGAAAGTAGCGCCGGGTTGGCGGGAAAACCCTCAAAAGGTGCGTGAACTCGACTGGCGGTACCAATTGGAAGGGCTTGCCAGCGAGCTGGACGACAAAGAATGAGAAACACGCGTCCAGGAAGGATCGCAAGTTTAGTCCCATTATTCCCATTATAGGGTCTGGCAATCTTGAAGAGGCCCAGGGTTCTTAAGATTGCGGGATTAATATTCTGACGGGGCTCCCTGGTGCCCATATCCGCCGAAATACCAGCGCATGCCAAATGTGGCGTAAAGACCATTTGGGCCATTAGTGCGAAGGTCCGCCGTGCCGAGGGACTTGCCATAACGCCCGAGCCAGTCCACCTGATGTTGCGTCGCGCGCAGTTCGAAATTTCTAGGCAATTGGAAACCGATTCCAATCGAACGATCGTAAGCAATCGGCGACATGGATGCGGTGTAGGTGAGCTGGGGGATATTTCTTCCGAAACTGAACTTGGGTTCAAAGAATAGAAAGAAGTGCCGCCCCGGAGTGCGGCCTAGCGGCTGAAACTCAATGTACCCGCTGAATAGATAGCGTGCGTAAGCCGTACACGTGGAAGCCACCCCGCCTGCACTGGCCGGCTGAGGAAACATGCAACGTCCAAGATCTGGTTCGTTGTGCGACGGGGCCACGGAGAAATCCGTATAACCACGGACCCAGTTATGCGGAAGAAATATCCGTGATTGTGACACGAAGTTAGATACGTGACCCGATTCAGCAGCGGTGGTCTGGGCCTGCGCGGTAAAAACGGAGATGGTCAACATTGCCGTCAAAAAAACAGCGATTCTCGTCATGGGGACTCTCCGGAGTTTCCGACCTGCGTCGTAATGGGCTGGCCGGTGAAGCGGGTGCAGAGCTTCAGCGAACGAAGCGGCGGGGGACCATGAGCGTCCGCGTGAGAACCGCTGATCCAGTCAGTGTTGTGAAATGTGAAGACACCGGTTGGAGAATTTTACACGAATTCAGCGTTTCGCGGGAAAGAGAGA
>QHZC01000187.1:0-3267 GCA_003224515.1 Acidobacteriota bacterium | reverse complement strand
TTCATTTTGCGGTAGAGGTGGCTGCGTTCCAGGCCAAGAGCTGTGGCCGTTTGCGTCATGTTCCAGCGGTGCTCCTGCAATTTCCGCAGGATGAACTCCCGTTCATAGGCGCTGCGCGCTTCATGCAGCGTCGAGTAAGGATGGTGAGGACTCTCCGCAGCGCCGCGGAAAAGCTCGGGCGGTAGGTGATGTGGCTCGATACGCGCTTGGGGGCACACGATGACCAGCCGCTCGACGAGGTTTCGCAACTCTCGAACATTTCCCGGCCAGGGATAGCGGATGAGGATTTCCATGGCCGAGTCACTGAGCTCGCGCGTCTTCTTTCCGTAGGCCGAGCTGAATTCCCTCAGGAAATATCTTGCCAGCGTGGGAATGTCCTCCTTGCGGTCGCGCAGGGCTGGCACGTAAAAGGGAATCACGTTCAGGCGATAGAAAAGATCTTGGCGAAAGGCGCCGCGCGCAATTTCCTGTTCGAGAAGTTTGTTCGTTGCGGCGATGACGCGCACGTCCACGCTCAAGGTTTCGTTGGAGCCCACGCGTTCGAAGCGTTGTTCCTCGAGAACCCGCAGAACTTTCGATTGGGTGCGGAGGCTCATGTCGCCGATTTCATCGAGGAAAAGCGTCCCTCCGTCGGCCTTTTGAAATTTGCCGATCTTGTCTTCCGTCGCGCCGGTAAAGCTGCCCTTAATGTGCCCGAAGAGCTCGGACTCGATCAGCTCCTCAGGAATCGCCGCGCAATTGACTTCCACGAAAGGCCCCTTGGTGCGAAGGCTCGCGGCATGCAACGCACGCGCAACGAGCTCCTTGCCCGTACCGCTTTCACCGTAAATCAACACGCGGCCGTTGGTAGGGGCCGTAACGGCGATCTGCTGGCGCAGCGCCTTCATAGGAATGCTATCGCCGATAACCTGGTAGCGGTAACCCAGTTCGCTCCGCAGCAGCTGGTTCTCATCTTCGAGACGGCGCTGCTGAATGGCGTTGCGGACCAGAACAATGATCTTCTCAAGCGAGAGGGGTTTCTCGATGAAGTCGAAGGCGCCGAGTTTTGTGGCCCGCACGGCTGTCTCGATTGTGCCGTGACCGGAAATCATGATGACAGCGGGCGGCCGCGGAGACGCTTGCAAGCGGCTTAGCGCTTCGAGGCCGTCGATCCCCGGAAGCCAGACATCCAGGAGAACGACCTCGAAATCGCCGGCAGCGGCGCGCTCCAAGGCTTCCTCGGCGGAACCCACTGCTTCCACGTGGTAGCCCTCGTCCTCGAGAATCGAAGAGAGAGATTCACGAATGCCAGCCTCATCGTCCACGACAAGGAGATGCGTTCTAGAGGTCATCGAGTCGCATCCGATCCATTGTGGTCGGCAAGGGTAGCGGGCGTCAATTCGGCGACCGGAAGTTCAATGAGGAAGCGCGATCCAACCGGAAGATTGTCCTCGACGTGGATGCTGCCGCCGTGTTCGGCCACAATGCGAGCGGCGATGGCCAGCCCGAGCCCCGTTCCGCGATCCTTGGTTGAGAAATGCGGCAGGAAGAGTTTGTCCTTGTCTTCCGGCGAAATGCCAGTACCGGTGTCCGAAACACAAATCACGACGGTCTCCGCATCCGAATGGGCTCTGGTGGAAACCAGGATTTCCCGGAACGCCGAGTTTTCCAGTGCTTCCGCGGCATTGTCGATGAGATTCACGACGACGCTGCGGAGCAGCCCTCCGTCGGCGCGTACCGACGGCAGATTCTCGGCAAGGGTGGTCTTGAGCGTGATGCCATCGAGCCGCCCGGAGAATACTTCCACCGCCTGATGCACGATCGTGTTGGCATTGGTGGGCACAAGCTTGGCGGTCGGGAAGCGCACGAATTGCGAAAATTCATTGACCAGCGCGGCGAGCGTGGAGACCTCCCGCTCGATCAGGCGTGAACACTCTTGAACCAGCTGGGCCAATTCCGAGTGACGAGTAGCTGCCGACTGGGAGGGGTCGCGGCGCTCGAGGAATCGCAGCAGGCGCTGGGCAGAAAGCTGAATCGGAGTCAGGGGATTCTTGATCTCATGAGCTATTCGCCGCGCGACTTCCTGCCACGCAGCCGACTTTTGCGCACGCAGCACTTCTGTCAGATCGTCAAGGACCAGGACATAGCCGGTGTTCGCGCGGCGCGGGCCAAGGGAACTCACCGTGACGGCCAGGTGCAGCACGCGTCCGGCGGCGACCGTCTCGATCTCTCGGGAAACCACTCCCATGCGCAAGGATCTGCGCATCAGGTAGTGCACGATGCGCGCCGCATCCGCTCCGACAAGCCCTTCGAGAGAGTGAGATTCACAGCTAGCGACCCCGAACATTCTTGAAACGGAACTGTTCACGCGAAGAATGGCTCCCGCGGCGTCGAGCGAAATAACCCCTGTGGGAATATTCTCAAGAACCGTCTCCATGAGCTGGCGGCGGCGCTCAAGCTCCTGCACCGCTTGCTGGAGATTCCGGGTAAATTGATCGATCTGCGAGCGGCTGTCGCGCAACTGCGTGGTCATGGTGTTAAAGGAGCGCACCAGGATTCCCAACTCATCTTGAGCTTGCTCCGGGACCTGGTAATCAAAGTTGCCGGATGAAACCTCCCGCGTACCTTCCGCGAGGGCCTGAATGGGGATGGTGACCTGCTTTGCCAGAAACAACGCCACCCACATGACCGCGGACAACAGCAGAACGGTGAAAAGAAGAAGAATCAGAAGCATCTGCAAGTCTCATCACGCAGGACCAGCTCCAAAAGGCGCTCGAGAACGTCGGGGCTCGTACCATACGCGGCAACGATAGATTCCCCAGCATGGCCTTCCTGCGTAGCCAGGACGCGAGCGGCGAAGTAGCTCCTTCCACGGGCCGCCCAAACTTCCACTCCACTCGGCAGCGATCGCAAATACTGTCCGGAAACATCCGGCTGCGCACAAATCGCGCCAGCGCGGTCCTCCGGCTGGTCGTCGCAGACGATGCCACCTCGCAGCACTTTGCCGTCCCGATCCAAAACCCAGACGGCATCAGCGCCCTTCGCGAGTACATGTTGCAGGAAATCTGTGCTGGGTCGAGTTGCCTCTCGTTGCGCCTGCACAGCGATCCCGCGAAGCCTCGGCAACTGTGCCCGCCCCAGATCGTTCAGGAGTTTCTGGGTCTCGTCGGAGGCCACCTCGAGCGCTCTGGGGAACCACAGCAACAGGCTGCGATTGATCAACGAGTAGCTGACGATGAACATGAATACGATCGGGAGAAGGGAAATGGCCATCGCGCCAACGACCAT
>QHZC01000715.1 GCA_003224515.1 Acidobacteriota bacterium | reverse complement strand
AGCCCCTCTTGGCCGCGGCTCAGCAGCTTCGTCCGACCCGCGGCCCACAGAATCCAAGACCACTCGACACCCACTACCAGACCATTTACGCCGGCATGCAGGGTGTCTTTCAGGAACTAGGAATAGCCGCATGAACAGCGACAATTATTTTTCCCGGTTTCGGCGCTAAGGGCCTATATATGTTAAACATTTTGGCGAACAAAAAACGAATAGCTATGGGGTGGACCAAGTGAAAACTCGTTATCCGAAAAAGAATCTACCGCTCGATCCCGAATTGGCCGAAATCCTGTTGTGCTGGTATTCGGCAGGCTCCCTACAGCGGGAGGATTGGGTTTCGCGAGTCCTTTCATGGACGGGCGACTGCCTTATCGGTCATGGGGCGTTCAGCAGCGGCATCTCAAACCGGCTGGAATCAAAGCTGGGTTGGTCCGATCGGGTGGCACGATCTTCGCCACAGCTATCGGACCCTTTTGGAGACCAGTGACCCCATTTCTGTGCAACACGCGCTCAGGCGGCGCGCATAGCCGAGCTGAAAATCCAGAGAAGAAGGAGAACGAACATGCCATTTACTCGAAGGGAGGTGTTCAAGCTTGCGGGAATATCCGCACTCGCCGCTTTGGGGCGGACCTCCGCTCGGGAGAGCGCTGGAAATGCGGTTGGCGAGGATGAAGATGTCGTGATTCAGAGCGGTCCATTCTCTGCGGAGCAAGACTCATTCAAGATATACTCCTGCCCGGAATGGTTCCGTGATGCCAAGTTTGGAATCTGGGCGCACTGGGGGCCGTCGTCCGCAATCGGCGAAGGTGATTGGTATGCGCGCAACATGTACATGGAAGGCAGCCGTCAATACCAATACCACTTGAAGACCTACGGGCATCCGTCAAAGTTCGGCTACAAGGACACGATCCCACTCTGGACGGCCGAGAGTTTTGACCCCAAGGCCCTTATCCGGCGCTATGGGGAAGCTGGCGCAAAATACTTCGTCAGCATGGGCGTACACTGTGACAACTTCGACCTGTGGAACTCGCGCAATCACCGGTGGAATTCGGTCCGCATGGGCCCAAGGCGCGACATCGTTGGCGAATGGCGTGAGGCCGCACGGGCTGCAGGACTGCGCTTTGGCGTGAGTGAGCATGTTTGGGCAAGTTACAACTGGTGGGAGACTAACAAAGGCGCCGACAAGCAAGGCCCTTATGCCGGTCTACCTTACGATGGCATCAATCCCGCGAATTATGATCTGTATTTCCCGCCGCACTCACCTGCGCGCGAACCCTGGGCTGAGCAAGGTAACGAAAGCGAGGCCTGGAAGCGCGAATGGTTTCTCCGCGCACAAGATCTCATTGACCAGCACCAACCCGATCTCTATTACGAAGACGGGCCAATACCGTATGGACGATGGGGCCGTTCGCTGGTCGCTCACTTTTACAACCAGAGCCTCCGTTGGCGTGGCAAACTCGATGTCGTGTACACGGCAAAGCGCCGCAGTGAATGTGATGTAGGAGCTTGCACGTTGGACGTTGAGCGCGGAGTCACAGATGATATCGAGCCGCGTCCTTTCCAGACCGACACCTGCATCGGCGAATGGCACTATCGGCGCGGCATTCACTATAAGCGCCCCAAGACTGTGATCGACATGTTGGTAGATATTGTCAGCCGCAACGGCAACCTCCTGCTGAATATTCCGTTGCCTGCCAGCGGAGTCCCCGACAATGAAGAACTGCGCATCCTGGACGAAATCACGGTCTGGATGAAGGTCAACTCCGAAGCGATCTACGGAACACGTCCTTGGAAAATCTTCGGCGAGGGGCCCGGAATCACGAAGACCGCCGGAGCTGGCATGAACGGCACACCGGAACACTTCAACGAGAACCAGCGCAAGGACCTGACCGGCAACGACGTTCGATTCACTACAAAACAGGGTGCGCTATATGCCTTCTCTATGGGCCATAATGCGCGCGAGACGCGTATCGCGGCGCTCAGTCCATCGCGGGGCCTGGACTCGCGAAAGATCAAGCGAGTTGAGTTACTTGGTTCTGCTGAACCGCTTCAGTGGAAGCTCAGCGGCGACGGCCTTAGCATTGCCTCGCCGCAATCATGGCCATGCGAGCACGCAGTGGCTTTTAAAATTCTGTTTGGTTCGTCTTGCTCGCGTGACAATGTACGAATTCCAGCGCGCGTTGAGATACAGAAAAGGCCGCTTCCTGAGTGTTCTCGGACCCGGACAGTACTGGATATTCGAACCGCGGACAACCATCACTCCCGTAGACGTACGGCCCAATTTCATAACTTTGATGGGGTCAAGAGGTCCTCACGGCAGACGGAGTCCCGCTGAAAGTCAGCATTGCGGCTAACTACGAGATGAGTGATCCGCAAGTGGCGATCAATGGTCAGGCCAACTACGCTCAGGCGCTGTATCTGCTCTTGCAGTTGGCGGTCCGCGAGGTCATTGCAACCTCTAAGGCTGATGAGCTGTTGGAGAATCGTGCTGGGTTTACCAAAAAGATCCAGGCACTTGCCGAGCCGCAGGTACAGCTCCTGGGTTTGAAGCTGCTCGCTGCCGACCTAAAGGACTTGACTGATTTCAGGAGATCTGAAGAAGTCGTTTGCCCAGGTCGTAAAGGCCCGCAAGGAAGGCGAAGCTTGTGGCTCGCCGAAATGTCATCTGCCGAGAGTGGCATCGATTCTTTCTCGCCCAAGCGGGAACTTTGAGCCTGCATTTGACCAAGCGTTTGGATAACGCGCACGTGCCCTTAACCCAGCCATGCGCTTCCCTGCGGCCCACACGTCGACAGGGCACACACATATATTCACACACATATATTCATATATTACAGTAAGGATGGACTGAAAGGTCTTCGGTCTAGGCCGCCCGATCATAACGGTGGTGCAACCCGCCCAGTCGATGGGGAACGCCGGGGTGCAGAACTCGCTGCGTAGCCTCTGGTCGCGTGCTTTCCTGCCAGGGACTTT
>QHZC01000186.1 GCA_003224515.1 Acidobacteriota bacterium | reverse complement strand
ACCCGTGGCGTGTGCAGGTCGATTGTCTGTTCGGGCTGGCGACCAGCGGTACGCCGAATGGATGGAGTAATGCCTGCGGCGCGGGCTGGACCGCCTTCGTTGCCACTGCCAATAATCCGCAAATCGACCGGTTACCTCTGGAGGCCACTGTTGGATGGGATGCCGGCCTCAACGGCAACATGGCCGAGTTGTTGCAAGAGCCTTCGCTGATGGGCGCGTTGGAAGGGGCAGCCATTACGGTGTTGTCGAAAGGTGCGGACTTCCACGGAGCGAGTCCATGGGATCCCGCTCTCCTCGCCGGCTTCCCGACCGGCACGACGTTGCTGACGGCCAACACTTGCGGGTCGAACACGAGTACAGCCAGAAATCCGTTCCCGAGCAGCTTCTGGTGCAATCCGTCGAGCATCGATGGCTTGGGCATCACCGACAGCTCCCAGGGGGGCGGCGCCATCTTCGTGCACGGCTGGGGGCATAACATTCAAATTGCCAACAACCGGGTCAACAACAATACGGGAACTCTGACGGGCGGCATCAGCATCGGCCAGGGTGAATATCCTCCCGCCTACATGCAAGGGTCGGCCACCAACGCAGCTCCCGGCTCCTGCCAGTCCAGCTTAGTACCGAATGTGCAGCTGCCGTACTGTCATGACCTGAACGTGAACGTGCACAACAACGCGATCACGTTGAACTCTTCCACCGGCGACGAATTGTTCTCTGCCACGCCGGCGGGGGCAGGCGGTGTCAGCTTCTGCACCGGCTCCGACTACTACAAGTTCAACTACAACTGGGTTTGCGGGAACCTGAGCACCGGTGACGGCGGCGGCGTCGGTCAACTTGGGTTCAGCTACAATGGTGACATCGAACACAACTCGATCCTATTCAATCAGAGCACCAACCCGACGATCGCAGCTAACGGCGGCGGCCTCCTTATCATGGGCTCGCCCGATGTTGATCCTCCATGCTCCACGGTCGACCAGGATTGCGTGTCGCCCCTTGGCTCTGTTGGGCCAAGCGACGGCGCGGGCCCCGGCCTAGTGATCAATGCCAACCTGATTATGGGCAACGCCGCGGAGAGCGGCACCGGCGGCGGCCTGCGCTTGCAGAACATCAACGGCTCGGAGGTGATCAACTTCCCCAGAACTCCGGCGCAGTGGTACTCTGTCAACGTCACCAACAATATTATCGCCAACAACGTGGCGGGCTGGGACGGTGCCGGAGTTTCACTGGTGGATGCGTTGAACGTGAATTTCATCAACAACACGGTCATGTCCAACGACACCACCGCCTCATCGGGAGTGCTCTTCAACACTCTGGGGGCTCCCGTAGCCAGCAGCCAGGGGCCCTGCACTACCCCCCCCAGCGGGGTGCAACCGTCGCCCTGTGTTACGACTTCCACGAACAAGCCCGCCGGCCTGGTGAGTATCCAGAACAGCGCGGTCCTAACGGCGAACTTGCCCGCAACGATTACCTGCCCGGCAGGTCATTTTGTTCCCGGAACGAACGCTAACAACGGGACTTGCAGGCGGGTTTCGTACCCGCTTCTAGCCAACGATGTGTTCTGGCAGAACCGTCCGTTCCACATCTCCGTAGGCTCTCTCGGTACGGGGACTCTAAACCAGCAGCACGTCGTCGCGCTGGTTCCCACGTTGAACCAGACCGCAACAGGCCAGTGCGTCTCCGGGGCCTCCTATTGGGACATCGGCGTGCGCGGCGATACGGGACCGACCAACCATGGCTCGACGGTCACGCTCAACCCGACGTATTCGATACTGACGAATATCACCGGTTATAACGCGTCTGCCGCACACAACAGCGCATCCAACCCGGCCGTTGTCAGACAGTACTGCAACGGTTCACGAGTACCGCCGGAAAACGGTGGGATGGGCTACCAGGTGCCTCCGGGCATCTCGGACGCGACCGTTCCGAACCCAATCTTCAACCTGACGCCTGCCGCAACGGTGGACGAGGGCAACAACTGGATCAACATCGCCTGGGGGCCACTGGCGATGACGAGCCCTGCAACCAATGTCACGCTCGGCAACTACGCGCCAGCATCAGCTGCTTCGCCAGTCGTTAATTACATCCCGAGCACTGCTACGACGAACTACAATGAGGCGCCGAGCTTGGACTTCTTCGGCAATGCGAGGAAGACCAACAACGCAGTTGACGCCGGCGCGGTTGAGTTCGCGGCTACAACTGGCGGCGGCGGTGGTGGTGGTGGGCAAGGTACATTGAGCATTACCTCGGCAACTAATGGAACACTGGCGACTGTGCTAGGTGTCCGCACCTTCACATAATGGAACACTGGCGACTGTGCTAGGTGTCCGCACCTTCACATTCACAATTCCGGCGCCGCGCGCTCCAGTCACAAGCGTGGTGACGGTGACTAACAGTGGTACCGCGCCTTTGCAAATCACAGCGGAGAACCTCCTGCTTAACGTCGGAGGCTTGTACACTGTGCCTGCAAACACCTGTTCGTTCACTACCCCACTGGCGGTTGGTGGCACATGCACCTTCAGTGTGACGTACGCGACGCCGGCCACCCTGCCAGGGCTCCCCGATATAGGAGCGCTCGCCGTTGTCAACGACGGTAGCGGAACGATTGGCGGATCGACACCACTTGCCCTAGTCGCGCGGTAGTCGATGGAGTGATCACAATAACCGGGGCAGGTAATGCCCAGTGGAAATGAACAAGTGCCGTCCCGCTTCAACCGGGACGGCACTTGAACTTTAGGCCTGTTCGCCGTTAGCGAGGACGTGCGGCAATCAAGGCAGATCAAATAATCGATTCTGCAAGCGACCTCAAACTAGCGGGAGCGAAAGAAGCAGATGGTTGGGGACGTTCCCCCAGCAGCAAGCGACAGAGACGTGCAACAGGAAAGAATGCAAATAACAACGGGCTCGGCAGTCCAGAGATCGTGGCTCTGGTCGGAAGTAACCCAACTTAGTCAAGACGCACTATAGCAACTGGATACAGGATACTTTTTACGATACGCAGGCCCACACCCCGTCAAGAGCGGCCGGGCAGCCGGAGTAAGCTAAAAAATACATCATCCAGATAGGACCAAAATGATCGTCTTGTCTGCAGCGCTGCTCGTAGGCATGCCGCGAGAAGCGTTTCTTCTTGGGGCGCAAGGTTTGACAACGGGTGACCTTGACCAGGCAAGAGCGGTAAGATAAAAGCATGCGCCATCAATCTAGTTGGTTCCAGCGGAAGGCCCTACGCGTAGGTCTTCTCACTGGCGGTGCCCCACGTACTCGAGACGACAGTGGAGGGGATCCGCCAAACGGAGAAAATAGAAATTGAAAAGGTTGCGGTTAACCCGAAGCTGGATGATTCACGCTTTGCCAAGCTCCCACAGGGCAGGGCGCGCGGTATAATGGATCAATAGTGTTCCAAGGAAGTGACAGAAATGTCTGGGGACGCGGCGTGAGCATGACATCAGATTCGAGATCGAGGGAATTCCTTGGCACGAAACGCCGGGCCTTCGTCTTGGCACTGCAGGTTTTTTTCCTGATGCCCCTGCATATCTCGGCTGGACGCCAATCGTCGGGGGATGTTGCCCCTCATCATCAGGTGCATCGTCAGTACAAAAGACCCAGCATTGATGATCGGGTCAAGACACTGTCCAAGTTGCTAGACCTCAACGAGAGGCAACAGTCCGAATTGAAAAGAGTCCTCTGGAGTCGGCACGATCAAGTCATTAAGATCCTGAGGGCTCAATCGCTGTCACCGGTCGACCGTGTAAACCAATTTCGGGCCATCAACGACAATACGGTCGAGCGAATCATGGCTCTTCTGAACGAAGAGCAGAAGAAAAAATACAATCCGCCTCGGCAGCCGGAGGCCCCAGGGACTTCATCAAAGGCCAGTTTGGAAGATTGGCTGAAGGTTACTAAACAAAAGTAAGCAAAGTCATTAGTCCGTTGCTGACGAGGCCAGAGGTCACCCCACGCTCACCAAGAACGTGATAATCTTCTCCCCAGTCCTGGTTCTCAAGGCTCGCTCGATGCACGCACGGTGCCGGCGCGAATCCCCCGCATCGTGTCTCTTTCGCTTCGGCTCGACTCTCTCCCTGGAGAGCAAATGTTCTTGTCGGACGAACCCAGAGGGTCGAGGGTTAGGCGAGTATGCAATTTGTGTTGTCTCATCAATAGACCAGCCTGCCGTCGGTTCCCTAATCATCCTGGGCTTTGGCCGTGTTCGCGGCGGGCTGCTTTGCCGGACGGCCCAGCAACGTCGATCATTCCGTCACGCGGGCACGGGCTGATTGAGACCGCTTGCGCGATCATTCTTTCGTGAAAGAAGAGGACCATATATGAAATGTGCCCCTGCGATTTCACTGGCGGTGGCTCTACTGGTGTTAATGCCAGCAGTCTGCCACGCCCAGGAATTTTCCGCTGACGTCGTGTATGCAAATGTTCCACAGAAGCAGAATGCACCAGCGCGTGGGACCGACGTGCCACCAGTGCCCTCCGCCAAACTCTACGTGAGCAAGGACAGGATGCGTTTCGAGTCCGGTGGGCTGACCGGCCTGTCAATGATTGTCGATGTCGCTAATCATACGGCCGTGGCTCTTTTCCCTTCGCAAAAATCCTACCAGGAGCTGGGGTCTCGCCCCACGGCGTACTTTCGGGTAGCCGATGCCGAAAATGCGTGTCCCGATTGGCAAAAGGTTGTCGGCAAGGAGATCACCTGTGAAAAAGTGGAGAATGACGTAGTCGATGGACGGAAGACCGTCAAGTACAGAAGCCCCACAGCGAACGGGGCTGCCAATTACGTTTGGATCGATACAAAGCTAAATTATGTGATTAAATGGATCGCGGATGAAACCGATGCGGAGCTACGCAACATAGCGGAAGGTCCGCAATCGGCGGATTTGTTCGCAATTCCGCAAGGCTACGGGCCCCTCAGGCCTCCAAGAAAGCAGTCCAGGACCACTCCGCGGCCAAGATGAGGCGTTCCAGCTT
>QHZC01000185.1:7463-10370 GCA_003224515.1 Acidobacteriota bacterium | reverse complement strand
TAATCCATCGGAATGTCGATCTCGTCGGCCTTGAGCAGCGGGCAAGAGCTTCCGCCGGGGATCACGGCCTTCAGCTTCTTTCCCCCCGGGATTCCTCCCGCCACTTCGTAGATGAACTTTTTCATGTTCATCCCCAGCGGCACTTCGTAAATCCCCGGCTTATTGACGTGTCCCGCGATGCACAACATGCGCGTGCCGCCATTCTTCGGTGTGCCGCGATTCGCGTAAGCATCGCCGCCTTCGCGAATAATCGAAGGCACCGCACTCAGCGTTTCCACGTTATTGATAATGGTCGGGCATCCATACAATCCCACCACGGCGGGGAAGGGTGGCTTGATCCGGGGATACCCGCGCTTGCCTTCCAGCGATTCCATCAGCGCGGATTCTTCTCCGCATTCATAAGCGCCCGCGCCGGTGTGCGCCAGCAAATCGAAATCAAATCCCGACCCGAGAATATTCTTTCCCAAGTACCCGCGGGCATACGCTTCGGCAATCGCGGCATCCACGATATCCAGCACGTACCGGTATTCACCGCGAATATAAATAAAGCCCTGGTGTGAATGAATGGCGCGTCCCGCAATCACCATCCCCTCGATGAGCTGGTGTGGGTCCATCTCCATCAGCGGCCGGTCCTTGCAGGTGCCCGGCTCGGACTCATCCGCATTGCAAATCACGTACTTCGGTTTCGGCGAATCCTTCGGCACGAATGACCATTTCATCCCCGTTGGGAAACCCGCGCCGCCGCGTCCGCGCAGATTCGACTTCTTCACTTCCTCGATGACCCCCTCGGGAGTCATCTCTTTGAGCGCTTTTTCCAGCGCCTGGTAGCCGCCCTGCATCAGGTAAACGTCAATCTTATGCGAGTCCTTCATGCCCCACCGCCGGCTGATCAGCGGCGTTTCGTCCGGATGACGCTCGTGGAGCGCGCCGGAAATGACCGCTTCCGGCGTGGGCCGCCTGCCCGCATCCAGATCTTCAATGATGCGGTCGAACTTGATCGGCGTAAGGTTTTCATAGAAATCGTAGTTCACCTGCATCGCTGGTGCGCCCGTGCAGGCGCCGATGCATTCCACTTCTTCCAGAGAGAAAACGCCGTCGTTGGTCGTTTCCTTGTGCCCTATCTCCAAGCGCTTCTTCGCGCGATACAAAAGCTCGTTCCCGCCCTTCAGCATGCAGGCCACGTTCGTACAAATCTGCAGGTGGTGCTTGCCCATGGGTTTCCGGTGCAGCATCGAGTAATATGCCAGCGTCTCCTCGATCTGCACGTTGTTCAGGTCCAGCCGCCGCCCGATCTCCGCGATCATCTCGTCGCTGACGCAGCCGTACTCGTCCTGCGCATACATTAGCATCGGAATCAGCGCGCTCCGCTTTACCGGATAGCTGCTCTGCAGCCTTTCAAACTTTGCCGCTAGCATTCCCGTTAGTTCCATAGTCTCTTGAACTCGCCACTTCCTCACTCACCGATCCACTTCCCCCAGCACGATATCAATTGTACCGATGCAGGCGATCACATCCGATATCAACTGCCCCTCGATCAGCTTCGGCAGCGCCTGCAGATTGATGTAGGACGGGGACCGGAAGTGCACGCGCAGCGGCTTCGGTGAACCGTCGCTGGCGATGAAGCAGCCCAGCTCCCCGCGTGGCGATTCGGTGGTGACAAAGGCCTCCCCCGGCGCCGGTGAAAACCCCTCCGTGAAAATCTTGAAGTGGTAGATCAGCGCTTCCATCTCCGTCTTCATTTTTTCGCGCTGTGGCGGGATGATGCCCGGAGCTTCGGCTATGATCGGCCCTTCGTTTGAAATCTTGTCCAGCGCCTGGCGGATGATCTTCAGGCTTTCGCGCATTTCCGCTACGCGAATCAGGTACCGCGCGTAGCAATCCGATTCTGTCCGCATCGGCACGTCAAAATCGAATTCCTCGTAGCTGGAGTAAGGAAAGACCTTGCGATTGTCTTCGTGCGCCCGATCCAGATGCGGTTTTCCGTGAGCAGCGTTTCGTATTCGTCCACGCGGCTCGGCATCATCCTCAGGAAACGTTCAACTGCTTGCCGCCACCCGGCAGGAGGATCCAGCGCGAGCCCCCCGATTCGAATGTAACTGGTCATCATCCGCTGGCCCGCGAACAATTCGAAAATCTTTAGTATCTCTTCGCGCTCCCGGAAGCAGTAAAGAAAAACGGACATGGCCCCCAGGTCGATCGCATGCGTGCCGAGCCACACCAGATGAGAAGAAATGCGCTGCAGCTCGACCATCATCACCCGGATGTACTGCGCGCGCTTGGGTACTTCCAGCCCCACCAGCTTTTCCACCGCTAGGCAGTACACCAGGTTGTTCCCCAGTGGGTTCAGATAGTCCATCCGGTCCGTGAGCGTGATGGCTTGAGAATAAGTTTTGTCCTCGCAGGACTTCTCGATTCCCGTGTGCAGATACCCCAGGTCCGGGGTAGCTTTCACCACTGTTTCGCCGTCAAGCTCTAGCAAAATGCGCAGCACGCCGTGCGTCGACGGGTGCTGCGGCCCCATGTTGAGGACCATCGTTTTCGCCGTGCCCACTGCAGTGTCGACGGTTGTCATAGCGTGCTGCTTTTCCGGAATAGATCTCCCGTGTTCGGTATGTCTCGAAAGCCCTCCACGGGATAGTCCCTGCGCAAGGGATGACCTTCCCAATCATCGGGAAGCAGAATGCGCCGCAAGTCGGGATGCCCGATAAAGCGAATCCCAAAGAGATCATAGATTTCCCGCTCCTGCCAATTGGCGCCCGGCCAGACCGGCACCAGCGAATCGACAACCGGATCATTGCCCCCGAGCCACACCCGCAAGCGCACTTTTTCACCTCGCGGGATGGAAACCAGGTGATAGTTCAATTCGAATCGCGGCTCAGCCGGGTAGCGGTCCACGCAGGTGGCGTC
>QHZC01000185.1:1177-7296 GCA_003224515.1 Acidobacteriota bacterium | reverse complement strand
ACCGACCAACAGGATGGCAATGTAGATCATCATCTCCACAAAGCCGTACCACCGCAAACTGCGAAAGATGTAGGCCCAGGGGTACAGGAAGATGGCTTCGACGTCGAATAGAATGAAAACCATCGCTACGAGGTAAAACTTCACCGAGAAGGGCTCGCGCGCGTCGCCGATGGGTTCCATGCCGCACTCGTACGGCTGCTGCTTGGCTCGGCTCGGACGCCGCCACCCTACCAGAACGGAAACAGCCGTCAGCGCACCGGCAAGCGCCGCGGCGATCAGCAGGTGTAAGAGAAGCGGAGCGTAACTATGTAAGCCAGAACCACTCATGGGCGACTTGCTATAATAACGATTCAATAGCCAGTCGGTCAAATGCGGCGGAAAGACTCCTGCGAAGCGGTCTCAATCCCACGCGCAGGTCAGAGCCAAAAGGCGAATGCTCTTCGGTCACAATTCGAACGTGAAAGCAGGGGACACGACCTATCACGTCCAAACGGAAGATCGCGGCACCACCAACGCGCTCATCGATACTACCGTCTATTTCCACGGACGTGTTTTGCACCGACGCACGAATAACTATTTTGACCTGCTGCCTCTGAATCCGGACACCGAACAAGCGCTGAAGCTGCGTCTCGGTGAACAGCACCGCACCGTCGTCGAGGAGATTCGAACGGGCGCGCTGCATCTCTCTATTCCGCACGACGAAATGGGGTCTTCAGCGGCGGGAGCGCCGGATGTTAAGTCAACACCGGGAGTTCTCGCGCTGGAATTGATCAACGCCAAGACCTGGCTCACCGGCAAACGCGCCTTGCTGCGGGTCGTCGTTCGGAACCAGTCCAACCAGGCTGTCGAAGGTGCTAAAATTAGGGCCCGCGTGGATGGCGCTGCGGAAATTTTGGAGTATTCTGGGGAAACCGGACCCCTCGGATACGCCCAGTTTGAATTCGATATGCCGCGCCTGGCGGGCGCCGAGCCGGCGCTGGTCATCGAAGCGTGGCACGGAAATGCCAGGGGGCATTTGCGTTTTCAGTTGCGCACCAAGCCCCGCGTGCCGTCAGCGAGCTAAGGGATGCGGACAACGGTTTCCATTGTGGTAAACGGAGAAGATCGCGCTGCGAAACCAGGGGACACGGTGACGGACTTGCTTCACGAGTTGGGTCTCGACGCGCGACGCGTGGCCATCGAACGAAACTTGGAGATTTTGCCGCGGCCGAAGTGGATCGAAACCGCAGTCGAAGCCGGAGACCGCTACGAAATCGTGCAATTCGTCGGCGGCGGCTAGAAGTATTTCCTCAGAATTCAAATTCCTTCGATCAGGTGCCCCATTTTGCGTTTTTTCGTCTTGAGGTAGGCGCGAGAACTCCTTGAAACGCGCGGCTGGCACGGCACGCGCTCGACCACCCGAATACCGGAGCTTTCGAGCTGGCGGACTTTTTCCGGGTTGTTGGAGAGCAAACGAATTTTCGTTGCGCCCAGTGTTTTTAGGATTTGAGCGGAAAAATCGTAATTGCGCGCATCCGCTGCGAAGCCCAGGGTTTCATTTGCTTCCACCGTGTCCATGCCGCCGTCCTGCAGTTCGTAAGCCCGCAATTTGTTCATCAGTCCGATGCCGCGGCCTTCCTGCGGTAAATAAAGCAGAATTCCCGAGGATGCCTGGCCGATTTTTTCCAGCGACAATTCGAGCTGCGCGCGACAGTCGCAGCGAAGCGAAGTAAGAACGTCGCCGGTCAGACACTGCGAGTGGACGCGCACCAGGGGTGTGGTCCTTCCGTGCAATTTGCCGCGAACCAGCGCGACCGCTTCTTCCTGCGGCCCGCGCCCCTCGAAGCCGTAAATGGTGAAGCGTCCGTAGCGCGTTGGAAGTGTGGCGTGCGCGACCATGCGCACCTCGGAAACTTTTCGGTTCGATTTCTTGCCTTGCTGCGCTCGTGGGCTCATGGGGAAAACAAAAAGTATAGCAGGGCGCACCGCCCTCGCGAATTCGTCCGGCGGGCACTCACTGTTAGCCTTATGGCATTTTCAATCTTGCGACATCGTCTTCCGCTTCGTAGAGGGCGGTTGTGACCGCTACCGGAAGACGCAGACTCCCCAAAGTTACATGCTTGCTGAGGAGAGTGGTCTCTGGCGCGGCACTGAAAGGAATGACCGTGCCGCTTCCATCCTGAACGCGGCCGAAAAGCACCCGGAATGGAAAACGCTTGGTATCGCTGGTTCGGACGAACAATCCGGTGAACTCGACGTAGGCGGAGTCCGTGGCAATGTCCGCGGCCGTGAACTGGATAGCCGTCCCGGCCCCGCCCGATTGAGTGAACCGGGCCACGGCGACCTCCACTTCTGTCTTCATCTCCGTGATCATGCCATCGCCCAAGCCCGTGAAGCGAGCCTTGACGGCAGCAACAGGAAAGGAATCGAACTTGTACTTCATGCCGCTCTGACCAATCAGTTGCAGCTTGCTCTTTTCAATCGGGAGCATGGTTGCATCGAAGGTGAAGCCTTGTCCGGAGGTAGTCGTCATGGCTTGGCGCCCGTTCGCACTGGAAGAGATTGAGCAATCCACCCACGCGCTGCTGTTGAAGACCAAGGGGGGATAGTGCCGTTCGTTTCTCCAGGAATCATTGTTCTCGGGTGCTGCAGCGTTTGAAATTGTGGAACGGCTGCAAGAAATCAGCGACATCAGTAAGGCCGCGGACGCCAGATAGATGGCCCAGTTCTGCCGGTCTCGAACGCTTGCAATATTCATCTGCTTCCTCCATCGAAGATATTCTGTCGCGCCGGGGAAGTTCCCCGGTGTGAATCATGGCAGGACTTTCTTCCTCAGGAAAAGGAAATAACTTTCCGCCCCTAATGAGTGGGAGAGCGAATCAGCGCTTTCCGGGAATGAAGTTCGGCGACGTTCGGAGCCCTCAGCGAACCGGAAAAGCAACAGGGTATCCTGTGCGCTTTACATCGAGCGGCGGATTGGCTAGCGTTAGCCTGAGACGCACGGACAAAATGGAGACTGCCACACCCATTCGTGACCTGCTCTTCACCCTGTTACTAAAGGTAGGGGTGGCCTCGTCCATTGCCGCGTTGCTGGCGCGGTGGAACGCCTTTCGGCGCGTGCTCTTCACCGAAGAACGCGATCCCGACCAAAAACTAAAACTGATGCTGTTCATGACGCCGGCGCTGATCGTGGGAGTGACGCTGCGGCTCGTGGGAGGGTCTCCATACGCGTTTGCGGATTTGTCGCTGGAAGGCGCTTTCCTGATGGGATTGCTCGGTGGGCGTGTGGTGGGGCCGATCGGCGGCGCGATCATCACGATTCCGGCGCTGCTCTCGCGCGAGTGGCTGGCGATGCCGGCGGCATCCACGGCGGGGCTGCTGGGCGGATTGATCAGGCAGGCCATTCCCAACAAAGAAGATCTGTGGAACTTCGGTCCGTTCACGTTTCTGAATATTCCGAAGGCCACCGTGAAGCTGCTGCGCAAAGCGGAATTGTCGTGGGAGATGGCGCCGCTGACAACGTGCATCGGCCTGGAGCTGGGGCGCGTGGCACTGGTCGCGGCGACCAAACCGAAGTGGCTCTTCGCGATTGACGCGCACTGGGTCTGGTGGCTGGGATTGACGGTGATCGCGACGCTGATGTCCGTGGCGGCGCCGCTGAAAATTTGGAACAACACGCGCATCGAGATGAACCTGGAGCGGCACCAGCAGCTTCTGTTGAAGGCGCGAATGGATGCGCTTTCCAGCCAGATCAATCCGCATTTTCTGTTCAACACGCTGAATACCGTGTCGGCACTGATCCGGTTTGATCCCGATTCGGCCCGCGGCGTGGTGCTGAAGCTGAGCAACATTCTGCGGCGGCTGCTGCGCAAGCATGAAACGTTTGTGCCGCTGCGCGAGGAGTTGCAATTCATCGACGATTACCTGGACATCGAGGTGGCGCGATTCGGAAAAGACAATCTGGACATCGTAAAGCAGATTGACGATGCGGCGCTGGAAGCGTTTGTGCCGAGCATGCTGCTCCAGCCGATGGTGGAGAATTGCCTGAAACACGGGCTGGCGCCTAAGTTGGGGGGCGGAAAAATCGAACTGAGAACGACCAGCAGCGACGGGCGGCTGCGAATTGAGATTGAAGACAATGGCGTGGGCATCTCGGAAGAAAAGTTGCCGCACGTGTACGTCGAGGGAATCGGGTTGAGCAACGTGCGTGAGCGCCTGCGCGTGTTGTATGGAACGGATTTTGACTTGGACATCCAGAGCCGGCCGGGGGAGGGTACGGTGATCCGGATCGAGATTCCGGAATTGGTATCGACGATACAAGAAGTGAGATGAGACCAGGTATGGAGGCAACGCAGTGAGGAAGTAGGGAGCGGGCGAGAGCTGCTGGAACGATTGCGCCGTGGCTATTCGAAGGAGAGCGACCCGAGGTTCTTCGGGCATCCTGGTCGGAGGCCCTCGGAATGACAATTTTGACGTTTTCCGCAGCTTGCTAGAAGCTAGAAGAGGCACAGAATTAATCGTTGGATAAGGAAGGAGGAACTATCCTCGCCAGCCTGCTTGGCGGCGCGGGATCGCGCTTCCTTTTGCGCCTGGAAGCAGAGGCAAAGGTAAAAGAACACAGGCCGGAGCGGTCCTTGGAGCGATGGGTGGACAGAGTTGAGGCGCAACTAAAGGGAAGATTCATCCCTATCCATGAGCGGCCCCAGAATTCTGAGCCCCCCTCGGGCCCCTCAGGCTCGGGCGCTTTGATATTCACCTGTGCAGATGCGAGACTATGGGGAACCACATCCCTGGGGCGCGCAAGAATGGCACCTGGGGTACACAAAGAGAGAGGAACAGTGACCAGCAAGAATTTACAAGACACAAAACCGGCGGCCAGTGTACGCGGCCGCCCAGCGGCAGCTTCGCCGGAGCTTGCGCGAGAGATGTGCACTTGCGGGCACCGAGCAGGCAGCCACGCGGTGCTCAAGTATTCGTGCCAGGCGCCGGGCGACCACAAAGGCTTCTGCCCGTGCATGCGCTTTATTTCGGCGAAGGAATGGCGGGGAAACAAAGCGCAGTCCTTGTAACAAATCCTAGGCGCAAAGAGGTGCAGGGTCACCGCCCAGGGACAGTCGGGTGACGCGACGCGCGCACTAGCAGAAAGAGTTTCCTGCGTTAGCTCCACCCACCACTCCAGCGGATCGAAGTGCCTTTGTTTTATGCCTTTGCGGACCTGGCGAACGGCCGCGCCGTTTTGGATTCCCAATTCTTGCGCAACTCTTCGCGTTGCTTGAGCACGAAGGCCTTGGCCTCATCGAAGTTGGCGTAAACCCGGGTGCCCTTAATGGTGTTACAGGGAATGCAGCAGGCTACAAGATTGCCCGGATCCTTCTTTCCTTTGCGAGCCCGCGGAAGAACGAAATCTACGCGCATGACGAGAGCGTTCTCGAAACTGGCCCTCCCGTCCAGCCCGCAATACTGACAGCGATGATCATCGCGTTGCAGAATCTTCAGTCCTTCTTGCAGGGTCACCGGGGAAGCCACCACGGATAACGTCATCAGGCTTAATGGCATGGGATACCTCCAAAGCGGAAATCCATGAGAGTAGCTGGGAGCTTGCGACTTCCACTTTCCTTGCGCAAAAACATAGGGCAGCGCGGGTTTGGTGTCAAGGTTGGACTGGGTGAACTGGTGCTACCGGGTGGAATCGAATTGTTGTCGGATCTGCTGTGGGGCGGCGAGGCGCCATGCCGCTTCGAGGGCACGGCGCAAGGTGGGCTTCCGGGCGGCCTTTAGCCGGACGCTGGTCGCGCCGCGGCGTCCCCAAGCACCCGTCGAAGGGTTGAAGACGGCGGGTTGGGCCGTGACGAACATCTCCTGTTCTACCGGCGTGAGCTTAACCATTGCCCATCCATCGTCAGGGTAGCCGAGGGTGGCGAAAATCTTTCCGGCGATACGAAAATCGGGATGGTCCATGTGGGCGCGCTCTTCGGTTTCCGGGAAACTGAGGGCGAGGCGGCGAAAATCGCTGGGGGTCATGAAAGCGTCTCGAACGTTGGGAAGATGGCGACCACAGCGCGATGGGCTAGCAATTGAATCTTTCCGCTCAGAGATCAAGAGCCATTTTCAATGCGCGGTTCAGTTCGAGGAATTTGGCT
>QHZC01000185.1:0-1108 GCA_003224515.1 Acidobacteriota bacterium | reverse complement strand
GCGCAGACGACCGTTGAGAACTTCGAATCGATCGACACCTGACGGCTTTACCGCGACAAAGATCCGGCCCTGTTTAGCATCGCCTCCCGGCTTGTAGACACGATATAACTTGCCTGGGGTCACGCTTGTTCCCAGCTTGCCGTCATTCCCCCGGCGTCTAGTAATCCAAGACTTCCGCGGCCTCAGATTGAGCCGATCCGCGGCGTTATTGATGCGTTTGAGGTCTCGCGCCCGCAAAGCCGCCCTGGCACGTTCGCGCAGGTCCTTGGAAAGTGTGATGGAAGTCTTCTCTTTCATACTACCAACCTACTACCACGGGATAGAGTCTTGCAAGGCGCGAGGTCAGCCGGGGAAGGAACCGAGGGGCGGGCCAAAGACACCAAGTTTGCGGGAAGGAAGAGAATCTGATTAGGATTTTTTGTTACCGCGCGGGCGAGGCAGATGGCCGAGATTGCGGTGTGTGCCAGGTGATCAACTGGCGCCGCAGGAGAGCGATCGCATAGCGAATAGGGATAGCGGCGCCGGGAGTCGAAGTGGACGGAGAGGAGGATTTGGCGATGGAAACAGCACTGGAGCGCAGCCAGCGGCCTTCGACAAGACCGACTACGGCGCGTGAGTCGAGGGCGAGGACCGGGGACCCACTCTGGCCGCGAGTTACGGGATGGCTGAGGAGGAAAACCTCCGACGCAAGGGCGGATTTTTCGAGCTGGGTGGATTCGTAGGAGAGGACTTCGCCGCAAGAGCGGTCTTCTTGAGGAGCTTCGAAAGTATGAGCATTCTGGAGCTTTGCAGGATGAAGCGAAAGGGCGATGACGGATTGGCCGCGGAAGGCCGGGTCGGGCGCAAGCGACAGAAAGGTCACTTTGTGGTTTCCGGAGAAGGGATTTGGGGCGGCGAGAAGAACGGCGACGTCGTGTTCTGAGTCCACGGCTATGACAGCAGCTTGAAGAAGTCGAGGCGGGCTATTTGGGCGACTGACGAGGATATAGGGCTGCCCGCCGCCGCGGAAGGTTTCCAGGACATGGGCGGCTGTCAGAAGGTAACCCTGGTCATTAATGAAGAAGGCGTTGCCGAAGAAGGTGTAGTGGTAGCCGCGCGAGGAGGGGGA
>QHZC01000713.1 GCA_003224515.1 Acidobacteriota bacterium | reverse complement strand
TTCCACACGCCGGATCCGCCAGGAGGAGTTTCCGAGCAGGATGATATCGCCCGCGAGACTCTCCACCGCGAAGTCTTCGTCCACGGTGCCAACCAACGTGCCTTCGGGCTGGGCAAAAACAGAATAAAGCGCATTGTCGGGGATTGCGCCGCCGCTGGTGATAGCCGTCAGCCGGCTGCCTCGGCGCGCGCGGACACCGCCATTCACGCGGTCTCGGTGCAAATAGGCGGCGTAACGTCCGCGGTTGCCGGCGATGCCCTCGGAAAGCATTTCCACGACAGCGTCGAAATCGCTACGCGCGAGATTTCTATAGGGATAAGCGCGGCGGACGATTCGGAGCAGTTCGTCCTCGCCCCAATCTTCGGCAGCGCACATGGCCACAATCTGCTGGGCCAGGATGTCCAGCGGCGCATCGGGTATCTCGATGCGATCCAACTCACCCTGTCGGATCGCTCTCACGAGGGCGGCGCATTCGAGCAATTCATCGCGAGTCGTAGCGAAGATGCGGCCCTTAGAGACGGCGCCGCGCCAGTGACCCGCTCGCCCAATGCGCTGCAGAGCAACAGAGATGGACCGAGGAGAGCCGACCTGGCAGACAAGGTCTACCGAGCCAATGTCGATACCCAGTTCAAGAGAGGCCGTCGCAACAAGAGCGCACACTTCTCCGGCTTTCAGTTTCTTTTCGGCTGCCAGCCGCAACTTGCGCGACAAGCTTCCGTGGTGTGTGGCTACCGCGTCTCTTCCTAGGCGCGCTCCCAGATGGTGCGCCACGCGTTCCGCTAGTCGCCGCGTGTTCACAAAGACCAGTGTGGAGCGATGCTGCCTTGCCAGTTCTGCGATGCGGTCGTAGATTTCGTCCCACATCTCGTTGGTGACAATTGGTCCGAGCTCGCTGCGGGGAACTTCGACGGCCAGGTCCAACTCGCGTCGGTGGTCTATCTGCACCACTGCTGGGTCGGGACGATCGGAGCCGGACAAGAAGCGCGCAACAACTTCGATGGGCTTCTGCGTAGCTGAGAGACCGATCCGCACAGGGCCCCTACCGGCCAGACACTCCAATCGCTCCAAAGAAAGCGCCAAGTGCGCGCCGCGCTTGTCGTCAGCAATGGAGTGGATTTCATCAACAATAATAGTCTTGACGTCCCGCAGGATTTCGCGGCTCTTCTCCGCGGTTAGTAAGATGTAGAGAGATTCCGGAGTGGTGACCAAAATATGCGGCGGGCGAGCAAGCATGGCGCGGCGCTCGTGGGCCAGCGTATCACCCGTGCGCACCGCCGTGCGGATTTCCGGCAAGCGGATCCCACAATTGGCAGCCAGCTCCTGAATTTCGCCAAGAGGAATTTCTAGGTTCGTGCGGATGTCGTTGCCGAGTGCCTTGAGGGGCGAAACATAGAGCACTTCCGTGCGGTCCGCCAGCTCGCCGCGTAGCGCTCCCCGTACCAAGCCATCGATACAGGCCAGGAACGCCGCCAGAGTCTTACCGGAGCCCGTCGGGGCGGAGATTAGCGTAGTTCTGCCCGCCAGAATGTGAGGCCAGCCTTGCTCTTGCGGCTCCGTGGGCGTGCCGAACCGGCCGACGAACCATTCGCGAACCAGCGGATGAGCCCATTCGAGGCCAACTGAAACATTATGTGAATTGTTGGCGTTCATGGCCAAACTCAAATTATAAGCGATTCACGGCGGACGGCGAATCTCGAGCGCGGCCCAAGGACCTATGGGCAATCCCAAACCCATTGGACGCTTGGGCCGGCAGATTGAGTCAGCCAGCGGCAAGGTTACAGAATTTCTCTGTGAGGCGCGCCACCTTGGCGGATCCGTCCGGATCGGAACCCTGCGCGCGTGCCGTACTTTACTTCATCGGTATTAATGTTGCCAAGGTATGCAAAGGTTGGGGTAATCGCTGTGGTGTCCTTTTCACCCCGACACGCATAAGATTTCACCATTTGGAATGGGGATGTGTACTTCTGTTTCGAAATATCCTTCACCTCTTGGAGAATGCGTTGCGCTTCGGCTCTCCTCCCCGCAAGCGCGTGGACCGCTCCGAAAGCTGTCAGTGTCGAGTAACCTGGGCCGAGGGCGCGCAGCTTATTCAATTCTGCGACCCAAGTCATTTGCCAGCAAGAAAGTAAAATAAATGCACGATGAGTCAAAACTTTGGTTTTGCATCCCAGTTGACCACCACAGTTAACGACGCGTTATCTCCAGCGACTCGGGCAGGCACGAGCGCGAGAATCCTCTGTCCATCAGGCGCCACATCGTAAGCATAGGAGAACTGTCCTTGTGGCTCCGAGACTCGAAACAGGGCCGCTGGCGTCCCGAATTCCAGGCCGCGCGCAACGTTTCGAATCGAGGCGACCATCAATTTTCCGTCGAGCGCGCGATAGAACAGCTCTTTCCCATCCCTGCGCCAGCGCGCGAAATTGCCGCCGCCGTTTGAAACTAGCCATTTGGCGCCGGCCGCCGGAAAGCTCTGAACATAAATTTCGTTGCGGCCTGATTCATCCGAGGTGTAAGCGATCCATTTGCTGTCGGGCGAAACTTGCCCTTGGAATTCGTTAAACCCACTCTTCAAGAATGGCAGGGGTTTGTGATCGCCGCTCAGTGGCAGCAACCACAACTCAGACCGCCCCTCCAGACTTAGCTGTGTGTACACCAGAAAACGACCATCGGGAGACCAGTCGTTCAAATAGACTGTATATTGCGATTGCAACACCGTCTCTTCGTGGCCGGCGCCACTCGCGCTCTTCTCTAGAAGCTTTGTGTTATTGAGAAGGTGATAAACAATCCGCTGGCCGTCAGGAGACCACGCCCCGGTTCCGAACGACCCGCTAAAAGTAAGGCGGCTTGGAATTCCGCGTGCCAATTCCAGAAGCCAGGTATCCGGGTTTGCGGAAGAATCCGCAAGCACGACGACAATCCGCTTCCCATCCGGTGAGATACGCAGAGCCGCATAACGGTCGGGCTCGCCCACCGTGCTCAGCAATTTGCCTTCGCGGTTCAACCAACTTAATTGATACCGATCGCTTCCTGTACCAAAAAAAATTGTGCCATCGCTGGAAACCGAAGTACTAGAGCGACCGTATCCCGGCGCCAAAGCGACTATGTGTGCGCCTGGCACCGGCACAGCATCACCGGAAAATTGTGCGTGCTCGGTATCGAAAGGCTGCGCCAGTAGTGTTTGCTGGCGGACCCAATAAAGATACGCCGGGTGCTTTCCGTGCGCGGGTGAATAGGCAGCGGACGTCGAAGTCTCGAGTACTTGGGTCTTGTCCCGCGGCCGTTCCAAAGAACTGAGGTAGATCCCACTGATATGAGGCCTGTCGCCGCGGACAAGGTAAAGAAGGCGCCGGCCGTCTGGCAAAAACAGGGGCCAGCGGTGCGTGTTTTCACCCCGAGCCGGATCCAGAAAGGTCAAAGCTGTCACCGAGCCTCCGGTGGCAGCCACTTGCAGAAGACTACTAGCGGCCGAGGGCGTAAACACAATGATTCCTTGCGAGCCCCACGCTCCCC
>QHZC01000712.1 GCA_003224515.1 Acidobacteriota bacterium | reverse complement strand
GGAAGGTGTGTCAACCTATCTTTTTCGTGATGCTTAGGCATTTGACGACAAGTCGCACGTAGCACTTGAGGAGTGGCGTGCATCTTCGGGCTTGCGAATACCCAATCTTCCGGCTGGGAGTAAGGCGTTAGCCCGTTGCAGTATGATCGGATTTTCGAATTATCCGTTCCATTTGTCTTTGCTTTCACGAAACAAGCGCGTGCTTTGGGCTCGGAATCAACGCGCTGCTCCCTTGTAATTCTCTTCAGTTCCGTGACCCGTTTCCCAAAATTGTGAGAGACCACCATCACTGCGGCTTCCGCCCAGCCCTCGAAGCATCTGTCATCTTCCGGAAATTCGTGACCTTCCTTTTGTCCAGGCCTTAAGGTCGGTGGCGGCCACGCACACAGGTCTCCATCAACCGAGAGCATGGGTGAGGATTTCTGTCACGACCTGCTTGGAGTCAAAATGCGTCTCGGCGATTCGCCGGGCGGCTTGGCTTTGTCGCCGGTAGCTAGCGTTTATAACTTCAAGGGCATCGGCTGCATCCTGAAGCGTCAGGAAACGAAACATCCCTTCTCCGTTGGGGAGGAATGAGCTGGGACCAGTATGCTGCACGACGACAGGTTTGCCGCTGGCCAGGTAGCAAATTGTGCGGTCGCTGATCCAAGAGGTTTGCAACTTGATGTAGGAGGGCTTGGCACAGCTAAACTCTCCGCGCGAGCGCTGAATATAGGCTTGGTACATCTCAGGCGTGGCAGCGACCTCGCATGCTTGTCGGATGCTCCAACCACCGTCCTCAAGGTTTTTCCGCTCTTGCATGTCCCGTTCCGTGCGCAGGAACAGAGCCAACTCCAACGGTTGGGGGGTAAGCTGGGGAAGGCCGGCGAATTCTAAGAACGCCACACGCTTCGTGTTCTCGTAGGTCTCATCGGGGGCGACAACCCAGTCGGAGGAATCCCAGGTGGAGACCGTCGTGAAGGCCTTGCAACAGGGGTCAAAGGTATAGGGCCAGCGCTCCAGGCAAATCGCCGGCCGGATGTGAATCCAGCGCGGATTGTCACTCGGAATTTTACCTCCGCGGCGTCCTACGCCCTCGGCAGTACTGAAGTGAAAATCATGGCGTGGCACGCGCAGTTGCCCACTCGTGATCCAAAACTGCAGAAGACCGGGATCGATATCCACGAGGGCCGTGCGCCGGAAGAAGGACAACAATGCCGGACTTATAGCATAGTGGAAATTCAATAATAGGTCGGCCCGTCCGAAGACCGTTTCGGCTTCCTTGCGCGTCATGTTTAGGTACTCTGCCGGCGCCTCGGACAAGGGCTCTTTGCCCCGCGTGCGGTAAAGAATGCATTTTCCGCCAAGGCCATACTGTTGCATCCGCGTCTCGAACGTGACCAGCGCGGCGGCTTCTTGATCCTCCAGCCCCTTGGTGCGAAAAGCTTCCAGCCAATACACCTCGTGGCCCAGGAGGCGCAGACCGAGGACGTATTGCAGATAGACCCAGAAGTGTCCGCCTCCCTGCGGATAATTCACAACGTCATACGCCGAAATAACCACCGTGGCCATTGCCAAACCTATATGAGGCCCAGTCGTTTTGCTGATGCATGCAGGTATTCGTAACGCGAGAGATTTTTTTCACCGACGGTCCAATCGGGCCGCTCGCCGAGCCAACGGAAATGCAGGTAGATTCTAGCGGCGTCGAGAGCACAACTGAAGGCAGGAGGAGCACCGTCCGGCCAGCGCTCACGTACGTAAGCGCGCTCGCATCTGCGCACCACGTCAGCAGGCCAGTGTTTTCCTTCGGTCAGGGCCGCCAAGTCGATTTCCCCCGCGGCGATAGCGGCCGATTCCCAGTCCACGATGAACACACTTTGGCTTCGAACTAGGATGGTCTTGGCGTAGAACTCGCCGTGAATAACAGTCTGTGGCTCCGCCAGCAGAGGGGCGAACCACTCATCGGTGTCGCATAGTTTCCTGAGCCAGGGGAAAAGCCCGTGCAGCGGGCGCGAGAATGCAAAAGTCCGGTGCGCCCAACCGCGGTAATAACTGGCATCGTACTGCCTCAGGAACGCCAGCGCGGGATCCTTGACCTGCGCCGCGTGTCGGGCGTGGAATTGCCCGATCCAGCAAGCTGCCTGGGCCATCGCCCGGGGCTGACGCGTTGAGCGCTTCCAGACCATGTCGCTCAAGCGCACGCTGCGATAAAGGTATTCGAGGAACAAAGAGATGTTGCCGGTCGTCAGGTCAGTGTGCGCCCCCAGGCACTTCGGTCGGAAGTCTGACAGCGAGTGAAGCAACCGGCGATAGACTTCGGTCTCATAAGGAACGTCGCCGCGGTGCCCGTAACAGTTGTGGCTTTGCCCCGCTTGATATTTGATAAACACGCGCCTTTTGCGACCATTCGGCAATCGGCAGGTGACGATCTCGTTCGGGAAAGTGCACATGAATGGCGGAAGGGTTCTCCTGAG
>QHZC01000711.1 GCA_003224515.1 Acidobacteriota bacterium | reverse complement strand
ACCTATGGGCGGACAGCCCAAAAGTGAAGCCTCTTTGTTGTCCTCCGTTGAACTAAGGCGATTGTGGAGGAACCCACCGAAGAGACCGGACCAACATCCGGCTCCGTAGGAATCCTCGCCGCTTGCGGCGGAAAGGATGTCAAGGCTTCGCACTTGAGTTCTTCTCCTTCTTGGCGGGCAGCTCGCTCAAGTGCGCGATACACGCGGCTGCGGTGAAACGCACGGCGTCCTTCTCATCGTCCAGTGCTGCGGCAATCTTGGGCACGAGCGAGCGGTCTGCTCGCTGCGCAATCGCCTCCAGCGCCGACGCTCGTACCGACCAGTTCTTGTCCTTGGTCGCGGCGACGAGCGCTTCGGAACTGCCTGGGTCCGGATCCTGCGCGAGTCTTTTCGCTGCCGCCGCACGTATCGATGACGAATCATTTTTCGCCACGGTCTTAATGATTTCGTAACCGATTCCCGCAAAAGGGATGAATCCGATCCCTTCCTCAAATCCAAGTTGCGCCATTTTCTTTTTGTCTTTGAGGGTGCCGAGCTGTTCTTTGATCAACCCCTTGCGGGCGCGTCTTTCACCGGTCAGCACCTCGTAGTAAACGTCGTAGCCCTTGTCGTCGTGGAGGAGAAGCAGCGAATTCGCCGCCGCCAGCACTACCGTGGGCTCGGAATCTTCCAGCGCTTTCTCCAATTCGAGAGTCGAGCGTTGCGCGAGCATGGATCCCAGCGCCACGGCCGCGGCCAGGCGGACATTTGGTTTCTCGTCCTGGAGTGCCTCCCTTGCAGCCTTTTCTGCTTCCGCGTTTCCAGGTAAGAGGCCTAATGCTCTCGCCGCTTTGGCACGTTTGTCCGCACTCTCATTCTTCAGGCCGTCCCGCAGAATTCCCCAGGCTTTCTCGCCGGGAGCCTGCGGGCTCGGTTCCGAGGCGCAGCCAATTGGCGGTTTACCCTGCGGTGACGCTGGTGCCGAAGACGGTTGCTGCGCCAGAGCTGAAATGCCGACCACGCCTAGCAAGCGCAAGACTCCGTCTAGACGAGGTCTCCAGTGAGGAACGGTCCCGGGTCGTTTGCTCTTCATTTCCATCTCCGGGTTGAAGGAAAAACTTGACGACTATACTCGAAGATGGGTGCTCCCGGGAAAGCAGGAACTCCGGAACGGGGGGTAGAACGCACCTAAATCCAGAATCGAAATGCCCACGTCCGACACTAGGTAGGATTGGTTCAGAGGGCGCGAACGCGGGCATTTCAATGGTTCTTGGGACTACGGGCTGTTGAAAAGTTAATTCTCCCAAGTCCTCCTATTGAGTTCAAGGATCCCGGAGCAGTCCAGCTGAGGAAATGATCTGATCTGCCACGGGGACGTTGCTCTCCTGTAACTTGAATCTCGCGGAAACGTCAAACGATCTGACTCTGAAAATTCTGTGACCCAATAAGACCCTCATAATCAGTATGTTATGTCCCTAAATGAACTGGACTCTTTCCTGACGACGCTTCGCGTGGTATAGTCCGCCGATTCATTCGGGGGACTTTTCTTTCGTGGAACACGGTGTTGACCCCAAACTTGCCGTCCGATTCGGCCTCTTTGAGGTCGATCTTGTCCGGGGAGTACTTTCCCGACAGGGCGCACGCCTCAAGATTCAAGAACAACCCTTCCGTATACTGGCGCTGCTTCTGCAGCGCCCCGGTGAAATCGTTACCCGCGAAGAGCTCCAGCAGTCACTTTGGCCCGAAGGTACGCACGTTAATTTTGACGGCAGCCTGAACGCCGCCCTGAAGAAGCTCCGTGCGGCCATTCAAGATGACGCGGAGAATCCGCACTTTATCGAAACCGTTCCCCGCCAGGGTTACCGTTTCCTCGCGCCGGTCCATTCCGTCAACGGTTCTCGGAACTCCATTTCTCAATCGACAAATGTTTCTCCAGGGAGTTCGGAAGATTCCTTCGAAGTGCGCATGCGCCTCAATCCGGAATTCTCTCCTGAGCGGGCTGCCAAGCTTTACCGAGAAAGGAAGATGGCCGAGCGCGCGGCGCGGTGGTTCGATTTCACTCTTCTTTCCTGCGCGTTTGTTTTTGGTTCCTGGCTGCTTTTTTTTATCGTGTACCCGGTCCCTCGTCCTAGCGTGCAGCGTATGACGCGCATCACCAACGCCGGAGGAATCGATGAATGGGGCGGGATCGTGTCCGATGGCACGAGGATCTTTTTTCTCGAGCATGACGGCGGCCACTGGAATCTGATGCAAACCTCGGTGGAAGGCGGCAACGCGGAAAAAATGCCCGCTCCTTTTGAAAACACGCGCCTCTTCGCCCTCTCGCCCGACCATTCGCAGTTTCTGATCGGACAGTTCATCCGGCGCGATGATGAGATGCCGCTCTGGCTCTGGCCGGTGCAGGGCGGGGAGCCGCGCCGTATGGGCGAAGCCGTTGGCCGCGATCCCGCGTGGTCACCGGATGGCAGCCAGATCATTTATGTGCGCGGCCGCAGCCTGTATACCATCCATCCCGATGGGACACAGCTCCGCGAATTGGCGTATAGCCCTGGACTCCCGCACTTCCCGGCTTGGTCTCCCGACGGCGAAACCATTCGTTTCAGCATGGACAAGCGCGAGGATGGCACTCAAGCCGTCTGGGAGATGGCCGCCGATGCCTCCGGTTTGCATCCGATTCTCGCCAGCGGAAGGCGGCCGACCTCTCAATCCGCCGGTGAGTGGACGGCGGATGGCAGGTACTTTCTCTTCTCCGGCTGCGAAG
>QHZC01000709.1 GCA_003224515.1 Acidobacteriota bacterium | reverse complement strand
CCAGCGGGTGCTGATCCACGGCGCGGCAGGCGGGGTCGGGTCGGCGCTACTGCAGCTGGGGCGCCTCGCCGGGCTGGAGATGTACGGTACCTGTTCATCGCGAGGGACGTCGGCCGTTTCTGACTTGGGCGGTATCCCAATTGATTACAAGGATCAGGACTTCGTGAAAGAAATTCACCGCCTCACGGGTGAGGGTGTAGACGTCGTCTTTGACAGCATCGGTGGTACGCACATCTGGCGTTCCCGCAAGGCTCTCCGTCCTGGCGGGCGGGTGGTGGCCTATGGCCTTACTTCCTCGCTGCGTGGGGGACGATTGGCTTCAGGTCGGTCAGGTGGTCGTCATCGCTATCGTGCAATCCTGATTTTCGGGCTGTACATTGCCGGCAGCTGGCTTCTCCCGGGCGGGAAACGGGTGATCGCCTACAGCATCCAGACGCTCAAACGGCTGAAACCGGCATTGTTTCGACAGGATTTGATCGCCCTGTTTGAACTCCTTCAACAGCAAAAGATCAAGCCGCTAATCGCGCAGCGATTTCCTCTTGCCGAGGCAAGACACGCGCATGAGTTGCTCGGCAAGGGAGGCGTGACAGGCAAGATCGTGCTCGTGCGCAACGCGTCATCGCCTGAATCAGGATTAGGAGGTGGTGCGATCCCAATAAATTAACCATGGGAATCCCATTCTCAATCGAACAGTTCTTCTCGGTCTTCGCCCAGTACAACGAGAGTGTGTGGCCAATGCAGGTCATCCTGAACTTGCTGGCGCTCGTAGCCATCATTTTGCTCTATCGGGCTCGCCCTTTGAAAAGTCGCGTCCTCGCAGCTGTGCTTTCATTCTTGTGGGGATGGATGGCGATTGCCTATCACTTCGCATTCTTCACCACTATCAACTCTGCGGCGTGGCTCTTTGGCGCTGTATTCATGGCGGGAACGTTTTGGTTCGGCTGGACCGGCGTTATGAGGAGCAAGCTTCATTTTTGTTTGGGCGGTGGCATTCGCGGCTGGGCTGGTGGATTTCTCATAGGATTCGCTCTCATCGTCTACCACCTGCTTGGCTACGCGATGGGCCACCACTATCCGGCGGTCCCAACATTCGGTTTGATTTTTACTATCGGCGTGTTGCATTTCGTGGCCGCACCCGTGCCACGGTCCGTATTCGCTGTGCCGCTAGTGTGGGCCGCTGTGGGTTCTATTGCTGCCTTTCAGCTTGGAGTTCTTCAAGATCTCGGACTGCTGGTTGCAGGGCTGGTCGGCGTAGTGGCAGTGATTTTTGTTCCTGCATTGCAATAATGAAATGATGAGCAGACAAACATCATTGGACGAACTGTGGAAGTCGGCGCCATTGACCGACCGTGTCTTCAGCTCCCGACAACTCTCAGGACTTCCCGAAGCGGCGCGGCGTTACGTCGAGCACGCTATAGTTGAAGGAACACCACTTGCATCGGCGGTTCGCCTGCGCATGCACGGCGAGATCAAATTGAAGAGATGGTGCCCGTTCTCCGCGGAGCAGGTCATCAGTTGGAAGCGCGGCATGATCTGGAACGCCGTCGTGCGGATGCACGCCATGCCAATTCGTGGGGGAGATAGCTTTGTGGACGGACACGGCGCTATGCGATGGAAGCTGTTCGGGATCGTGCCCATCATCAATGCTTCCGGACTTGACCTAGATCGATCGGCAGCGGGTCGCGTCAACATCGAGTCCGTTTGGTTGCCGTCTGTGCTCTGTGGCGATGAGGTGTCATGGACAGAGTCCGGTACCTCTAGCCCTCACGCCCGATTCAATGCCCACAGCGAGACAGCAGAAATCGATTTCCTCGTCGATGAGATCGGTCGGCTGAAGTCCGTCAGCATGCCGCGCTGGGGCAATCCCAACGGTTCCGAGTTCCGCTGTACCAACTTCGGCGGCTTCGTGGAGCAAGAACGTAGGTTCGGAGGCTACACCATTCCGACTCGCATGCGCGTTGGATGGTACTTTGGCAGTGAAAGATTTGAGTCAGAAGGGGAGTTCTACAGGGTAATGATCGATGATGCTGCGTACCGGTAGAGAATTTGAGTCCTACAATGCGGATAGTACGGCATTGTCGCAAAAGAATTCTTCCCGGAATTAATCAGCTATCCAGGTGGTGACCTATAGTCCCTTCGGGCACGTTCCCACAGATTTTCGATTGAGAGTTTGATCTTCTGCATATTCTTTTGCATTCCGCTGCGGGCACTCCTCTTTACTTGACCGCGCGCCAGCCCACTGAACCCCCCATGGAGAGCATCCGAACGGGAGCGATTCAAATAGAGAAGGTAGAAAGCCGGTTCTTGGTGTTCCGATGACGCAACGACAGCGGTGAGTCCCAGCGAAGCGTTTTCGTCTTCAAAGAGGGAAGGGAAGCAACCCTTCGGTTGAAATCCGAAAAGGTGTGCTCACTAGGCCCGATCCGGAGCGTTTGGCGTGGTGCTGGCCCGCTTGACGCGATATCCTAAAACTGGGATAATGCCACTGTTCTGGACCGGATCCAGCAAGGATGACGTGTTGACTTTCCCGGAGGCGGTGATCGATGAAATTGGAACCGCTCTCAGCGTTGCGCAGTTTGGTGGCAAGCACCCAAGCGCGAAACCTTGGCG
>QHZC01000710.1 GCA_003224515.1 Acidobacteriota bacterium | reverse complement strand
GAGACTTGGATGCCTCTCGTCGCGGGCATCGCCGTCGCCTCGCTCACATGGGGAAACCTGGCCGCCCTGACGCAGACCAACCTGAAACGCCTGCTGGCCTATTCCTCGATTTCGCACGTGGGTTACATCCTGCTTGGTCTCGTTGCCGGAAACGGTACCGCTTTGACCGGGATCTCCTACTACTTGTTTGCGTACGTGTTCATGACCGCCGGAGCGTTTGCGGTCATTATCGTTCTTCGCCAGAAAAGGCTCATCGGCGAGGAGCTCGATCATCTGAACGGCTTGTACCAGCGCAGCCCGGCCGCTGCATTGCTGCTTCTGATCTTCATGCTTTCGCTTGCAGGCATCCCGCCCACGGCCGGCTTCATGGGCAAGTATTTCATTTTCCTTTCGCTGATCGAAACGCACCATCCGGTGCTGGCGGTCTTTGCCGTGCTTTATATCGTGCCCGCGCTCTACTATTACTTCCGCATCGTGGTGCACGCCTGGCTCAAGCAGCCGGGCGAAGCGCCGCGTCCATCGATGACCAGCGCGCAGGCGGTGGCCCTCGGCGTTGCTGTGTTTGTCACGCTTGCCGCCGGGTTGTATCCTGAGCCGTTCACGCGGCTGGCGCAATATGCCTTCGGACAATAAGCCCGAAAATTCCGATTCACCTGCGCCGATGGTGGAGAAAGCGAAACACGTCTCCAACCAGGCTGCCATCGCCATGGAACTGCCCTTCGTGCTCGTTGCGGCGGTCGTCGCGGGAGGGCTTCTCGGTTATTTTCTCGACCACTGGCTTCATACCAAGCCGGTTTTCCTGCTCTTGCTTGGCGGCATTGGTTTCTATGCCGGCGTGCGCGACGTTCTCCGGCGGCTTGCGGGAAGCGGCGATGGCGTCAAGCCTAACTGATTCTCCGCCATCCGCCGTGACCGAGCGGCGCATTTCCTGGCTGACCCTTCTGATTGGCTTGGTCGCAGGTCTATTGGTCGCGCTGCTTCGCGACCGTTTGTGGGGCGCGGGCTTGGGGATTGGCGCTGCCCTGGCCTGGCTGAATTTTCGCTGGCTGAGGCGGGGCTTGGACGTTTTGCTGTTGGCTTCCACTGCACAAGCCGGCAGAGAGAAACCCAGTGTCCCGATTGCCAGCTACTTCGGCATGCTCTTCCGCTACGGGTTGATAGCCCTCGCAGTGTATGTTATTTTTGAGTATCTAAGAGTTCCTCTTGTGAGCATGGTCGTGGGTTTGTGTGCTTTAGGAGCCGCAACAGTTGCGGCGAGTGTGTACGAAATCTTCGACCCTGCGGACTGACAAATGGCTGAACACGCTACTGGACTGACGGAGTTTGTGAACCACTACCTCGGGCGATTTGCCTTGGTGTTGCTCTCGTGGCTCCATGTAACGCCAGAGAATCCCGGGACACCGATCCCGGAACATGTCGTGATGGGTGTCGTGGTCCTCATCCTTGGCACGATCCTAGCTCTCCTTCTCCGTTCGCGACTTTCCGTGGAGAAGCCGGGAGCGACGCAGCAGGTGGCCGAACTGCTTCTTACCAATCCCCTAGGCTTCGGAATCAAGGACCTTCTCGAAGAGAATGTCCATCACGGTGCGCTCAAGCTGATTCCGTTCGTGGGTTCCATCTCTGTTTTCGTTCTTTTGTCCAACTTGCTCAGCGTCATCCCGGTCTTTGCCGCGCCGACCGCCAACAAGTCGGTTCCCCTGGCATGCGCCATCCTGACGTTTTTGTACTTCAACTGGCAGGGAGTGCGTCATCACGGTGTTGGCCACTATCTGCTTACGTTTGCTGGTTCGCCAAGGAAGTTGGGTGACTGGCTGTTGGCCATTCTGCTTTTCCCTGTCGAGATCGTCAGCACCTCGGCGCGCATTCTTTCCTTGACGGTCCGTCTCTGGGCGAACATTGTTGCGAGCGATCTGCTGTACATGATTTTCTTGAGCTTGTTTTCGATCGCCACGGTTGCGGCTTGGTCCAAATCTCCGGTCTTCGGCGTTGTTGTCGCCGTGCTGCCGGCCACGATTCCCGTCGCCTTTATCGGCCTGCATATCTTCGTGGCCATCATTCAGTCGTACATCTTCACGGTTCTGCCCTCGGTCTATCTGGGCATGGCTACCGCCGACGAGCATTAATCGACATTTGCCGGTGATCGTTTCCGGCAATTTGCTGCTTCAGTGTGAGCCCGGCTGCACGGTGTCCGGGAACCACCTCCTGGCGGCGATTGATAAGGAGGAAGTGATGAAGAAGTGGACGATGGTGTTGGTGCCGCTCGCGGCGGTGATGTTGATTGCTCCGTCCGCATTCGCCGAGGACTCCGCAGGCGCGGCAGCCGGAGGCAAGGGCTTGCTGGCGATTGCGGCGGGCTTCGGTATGGCGCTGGCGGCCTTTGGCGGCGCGCTGGGGCAGGGCCGGATCG
>QHZC01000184.1:17394-17939 GCA_003224515.1 Acidobacteriota bacterium | reverse complement strand
CTTACTTTCTATTATCTTCGGTTGATACCGTATGCTTTCGTTGTCTGTCGTTCGTGGTGCACGTTATTTAAGATCGTCGGTCCTGTCAAGCAGAAAGGCGAGAAGCGGCTAGATTCTTGGCGCAGGTCCTATCGATGGAACGCGAGCAATCAGGCATTGAGAAAAGCGAGGGTGCCGTGAAAAAATCGACTGGCGAAAGATATGGTCCCGAAGGGCT
This sequence comes from Acidobacteriota bacterium, assembly GCA_003224515.1. Taxonomy (GTDB): domain Bacteria; phylum Acidobacteriota; class Terriglobia; order Acidiferrales; family UBA7541; genus Acidiferrum. The sequence continues at coordinate 17,722 of QHZC01000184.1, read as the reverse complement.
AGGGTCTTCTCTCGTGGCGAACGCAACCTCTCGAGTTCTCCTTCCGGTGGCGGTGTGCTTGATCACATTCGCAAGCGCGCTCTCCGGAACTGGCGACGACAAGATACCCAATTACGTTGCCGGGAAACTCATTCAACTCAACGACAACGGCGCCTGGTCCTGGTTTATGGATCCGCGTGTCATCGTGGATAACGGCAAATTAATTGTCGGATCCGTCCGTGCCATCGGTCCTTTCAGACCGTCGCAGCCGATCCACGCTGGGGTAACGTTGAGATAGCCGTCTACGACGTTGCGACTGGGAAGGTCGCCACCTCGGTCCTGCATCCGC
>QHZC01000184.1:7756-17346 GCA_003224515.1 Acidobacteriota bacterium | reverse complement strand
AGCCAAAGCGATTTCCATGGAGAAAGGGGTCGGAGCCCTGCCCCGATTAGGTGATTCAAGGTGGAAGACTCTCTCGACAATTCGATGCCCATGTGCGCGACTGCCAACTTTTCGGAAGCCTCATACTACCGCGCCAGATGCTACGATCTTCAAACAGGCCGGTTTCTGAGCGAAGACAACGGCCAGTACGATTCGTAAACAGAAGCCCGGGCTGGCGGTCTCCGACGAATGCTTTGAGCATGGCGGCCAGCGAAGCGCACAGGTCAGCTTGTCTATAAGCATTCTTCGTTTTCGGAGTTTGTATGTCACCTTCCGAACATAACTGCTGCTCTACTGTAATCGTTCGCCGATCCGCAGAAAGATGCCTGATTTCCAGACCAATAGCAAGGTTCACGACGAGAATGCTATTGCGTCCAAGAGGGAAGTGCGGAGAATGAGCAGCATGAACACGGAAACAGTGCTGTACGAGGTGGGGAAAATGCTTGACCGAAACCAAGTGGAATCGGCCCAAAACCACTTGTCCGGGAACGGGACCTAGCAGGACTTAGCTGAGCATGCATGCAATTAACAAATTACGACAGGAAAAGATTTGGCGGCTTTTACCCTTGAGTCCGCATAGGATATACCACAAAGGAAAACTAATGGATTGCGAGTTGCGGCAATGCTCTCGAGGATGCTATGGGTAGTGTCACTTTGGTCTCTGCAACTGTAGCGGCGCTATCATTTGTAGCTTGCGGTAGCCAGCCAACAGTCGTGAGCCATGTTGGCGGCCGACAATTTTCCATACCGAATGCAACGGTTTTGCCTCCCGCGCCTCCGCCTTCCACCACTGGCGGATTCGACGGTTCGCGAGCGTATAATCATGTTCGGCATTTAGTCGACCTCGGTCCGCGCCCACCGGGATCGGATGCGATTCGTCAGGCACAGTCCTACATCATTGAACAGCTCAAGAGCTATGGATGCCACGTCGAAGAGCACGACTTTCACGCCTCGACGCCAATTGGCGATTTGCCGATGAAAAATATCATCGCCAAAATTCCGGGCACGGGACCTGGCATAGTCCTCTACGCCACTCATTACGACACTGTGCGTCTTCCGAACTTCGTCGGCGCGGACGATGGAGGCTCGGGCACTGGCACTATGCTTGAACTCGGCCGGGTACTTTGTTCTCGGAAGGGCAAACTCAACAATTGGATTGTCTTCTTCGATGGCGAGGAGGCTCAGGGGCAGTGGGCTGACAAGAACAGCATTCGGTGGACAGCCACAAACAGCACTTTAGGCAGCCGCGAGATGGCCGCCAGCATGGCCCTCTCCGGGGAACTTAAGCAGGTCACAGCCATGATTCTCGCCGATATGATTGGTCCGTCAAATCTGAGAATCAAGCGCGATACGGGCTCCACGCGCTGGCTTGTTGACCTCATCTGGGCAACTGCTACACGACTCGGCTATGCCAAAGTGTTTGTCAATGAAAATTATCCAGTGGGCGGTGATGATCATTTTTCCTTCATTCGGCGAGGCATCGCTGCGTGCGATATCATCGACTTCGATGTTCAGACTACTTATTGGCACACACCCCAGGACACTTTGGAGAAAGTTGACCCTCGCAGTCTCGCCATTGTCGGCCATGTTTTCTTGGAGACAGTACCCGAGCTAGAGAAGAAAATCCCCGTAAGACAGTGACTCTCATTGAAGCCGCCGATCCCCGATTAATAAGGTCCGCCTGCTTTGCTCGCCCCTGCCCAGGCCCCATCCAGTCCCACTTTCGCTGTCGCAGCGCCGATGTTGACAGTGCCCGCCAGTTTCTCGTGAATCTCAACAACGAAGACCAATGCCATCATCAGGCTTGGCTGCAGGGTGCTGGTTCTTGTCTGTTGAGACATCGAATTGAACATCTGCAGGGCCACATGCAGCCGTGGCCTTAGCGACTGCGGCTTTGTCTTGGGCAAAAACCGGCGAGGCAAGGAGAAGAATAGCTAGGAGCTAGTGTGGTCCTCACATTGCTCCTTTACAGTATGGCAGTCCATTCATTCGTTCTTCCATGCCGATGGTTTCCCGTCTGCAGTTTTGCAATCCTAATCCGCTCCTCTCGGATTCATCAGAAGGTTACTGGGGCGGGAATCCATGTCAAAAACTGGACGCATGCCGCATCAACCGTCCATTTAGAATCCGCTCGACAGTTCTCCCGCTCGGGCGACCTCATCCTCGAGCGTTCGGGCGACGCGCTTCGCAAGCAGTCCGGTTTTCCGCCTCCAGCGACGCTAGCGAAGACTTAGTCCGCTGCGTTGCCTCGGATACAGCCAAATCAATTTGCACCTCCGCCTGCCGCCGGAACTCGTCCAGGATGCCATGAGCCGCGCTCTGGATCATCGCGCGCGCCTCCGCCGCTCGCGCTTCGAGTTGCGAGGAAGCTTCTTGCGTCTCCATTCGCGTGGCTTCCATTAGGCGCACCAATTGCCGGTCGGAAACGCGGGCCGCTGCAGTCTCAAATTCCTCCCTCGCGAGGCCAACGGTTTCTTCCAACCTCGCGCGAATCTGTGGCTCAAGTTCGCGGGCAGCCTTCTCTATGAATCCTTGCGTGTCGCCCAGCTCAGGCCCTGCTTCGCCAGCCAGCTTTTCGAGTCGCGCAAGCTCTTCGGCCCCGCTGCGATACGCTTCCAGGTGCTCCTCCCCGCGGCTCCGGGCTTCTCCGAGACGTTCCTCAAGGCGGCTCAGGATTTCTTCACGCGCGGCATTCATCAGACTCTCAAGGCGCTCTTCAGAAGCGCTGTTCACAGCGCTCTGGCTCTGCAGGAACAAACGCGTTTGTGTCACATGGGCTTCCAGCTGAGCGGAAACCTCTCGCGCTTCGGCGATGCGGGTCTCGAGTTCCAAAGCAGCCTCCCGTGCCGCCATCTTAAGGCCTTCTGTTAGCCTAACGAGTTGCTGGTCGGAAACGCTTGCTGCCGCAGCTTCGAATGCTTTTGCGGCAGGGCTGATGCTCTCGTCCAGCCGGACGCGCATATGAGTTTCGAGTTCGCCAGCGGCTTTCTCGACGAAATCCCGCGTATCGGCCAAATCAGTTTGCGCATCGGCGGCTAGCTTCTCCAGCCGCAGAGCAATCTCCTCAGCCTGGTTGCGATAGTTACCCTGCTGCTCTTCCCAGTCGCTCCGCAACTCTCCAAGCCGCATTTCCAGGCGATTGAGGATCTGTTCGCGTGAAGAACTGAGCAGTGTTTCGAGGCGTTCCTCGGATAAGGCGCCGGCCACGCCAGTTAGCTGCGAAGCGACCTCCGCGGCGCGTGCTTCCAGTTGTGCCGAAGCCTCTTGCGTCACCTTCAGCGTGCTTTCCTTCAGCTGTACAAGGTGCCGGGCAGAAGCACTGGTTACCAAGACTTCGAAGTCCTCAGCGGCACGGCCCGCGTACTCGTCCAGCCGCGTGTGCAGCGATTGAAACTGCGGTCCCAGCTCGTGGGCCACCCTCCCGATAAACGCCTGCGCATCGGTAAAACTTTGCTGAGTCTCGGTGACCAGCTTCTCGAGTCGCTCGGCAATCTCTTCTGCCCGGCTGCGATACCCGTTCTGCTCTTCCACCCAGCGGCTCCGAACTTCTCCGAGCTGCCCTGTCAGGCGGCTGAGAACCTCTTCTTGCGAAGAGTTTACCAAGCTTTCCAAACGTTGCCCCATGAACTCCTGGGCTTCCTTGGAAACCTCGGCGATCTTAGAGAGAGCCTTTTTCACGGCTTCATCGAGCTGCGCTGCGAAGGCGCCGGTTACGGCCTTCTCAGCGGCCAGCTGCAGTTTCCCCTGCAACGCCTTGACTAGCTGGTCCTTCGTGATTACCATCCGTTCTGGTTCGGCCAGTCCGGGATCTTTTAGCCGCTCCGCGGCGGCCGGCGGAGCAGGGAATGCTGCAACCTCGGCCATTTTCTGATCTGGAGCGATTTGCGTAAGTGGAAGCGCTGCACCCATCACCACGGGCTCCCGTTCGGGAGCCGCCCCGCCGACGGCCTGCATTCTCGAGACATTCCCTATCAGCGCGCATCGCCAATCTTCCGGGGGCGTAGGAATTCCCCACACGTTGCTCGGCGCTTCGAACTCTACGCCGATTTGGTAGAGCTCTCGCGGGGTCTTGGGGTCGTGGATGGACCGTACTTTGGCGCGGACGAGCTGTGATTTGGCCCCATTTGGTTCCGTCACCTGCAGGTTGACCCAGGTCTCGATCGGATAATCATGGCATGATGGAAATCGACACCCGTGGAGATTCAGACTCACCGCCGAGGTGGTTTCCTGAGAGAGTTCTCCAAGTTTGTCTCTGCCCATGATAATTAGGGGGATTGTGCGCTCGAGGCGGGTGCTTCGGCGCGCGTCGATGCCGGAAAAACGGCCGTTATTTGCGGGAGTAGCCACGCTCATTTCTTCTCTCCATCTTTCTGGCCGGATCGGTAATCAGCTTCCTGGAGCTTCCTCATGCTTGATGTTCAACCGCAGCCAGACCAGTGTAGGCAATGGTGGGCTCGGTGTCATCGACACTCTCCCACCAGAGCGGCTTGCTTTTGAACGCCGACATTAGCAGAACTATGCTGACCAGGGCCAGCCGTATAATGCCCACCCCTATGAGAACGAAAACCCACATCTTGGCGGCCCAGGAGTACTTATAGTTCCTTTGGCTCACCTTATCCTTAATACTCAATTCCCACACCTACGTCAATAGGAGCCGCTCGGGAGCCGCTCCGGCAGCTCCGGCAGATGCTCAACTCCGCCAGGCTCTCGCGCTCAAAGCGCGTCGACTGGGTCAGAGCCAAGAGTTGTCCCGGTTAGGGGCAACATAAAGTGGACCTCTCGTGCAACGTGGATCGGCCTTATCAACCGGGACAATTGGAATCACCTAGCTGTTCGAGGGTGTGTCGGGATTGAGCGCTCCAAGAGAACCATCGGAGAAGATCCGTGGCTAGCAGGAGCGAACCATCAGGCGAAAGTGCCAACCCAGCGGACTGTTTCGACGCGCCTTGTGCGGGCGGAGTGATTGGAGTAAGGAACTGATTTGAGGCTGCGAAGAACGTCTATGTGGTCTTCGGCCGATAGGTAAAACTGGTTGCGCCCGGCATCAAATAAGATCGCTGTAAAAGGTCCGCAGACGAATAGTCTGTAGCGCTCACTGTGTAAAACAGCGATTTGGGAAGCGCCGGGGTGCCGTCAAGAGTTTGGGTAGTAATGTCTACCCATCCTGGAGTTCCAGGCGGGATGTCGAAATTCAGGAAGGTCGACGAAAACGGAGATCCCGTGAATGGCAAATACTGTGTCTGCGTCGTGGCGATCACGGCAGGTACGCCACCTACCGATAGGGTCCTGCCACTACCATCGAGAGGTATGCCAAAGCCTGCAATCTGCCCGGGGACTCCACCATCTGGCGAAGCAACAAAGAGCGCGTTGTACTGGACATACGAGCTGCAGGAAAAGAAGTTGGGGTTAAGTACCTCGGATGCTATCCGGAAAGAGCATCTTGATGTTGACGGGGCCCGGAGTGCTGCTGGGTGGCGAGGTGATCGTCAATGTGTTCGAGGAGTCGACATGGGCTGAGCCGCGGTTCGCGCCATACCAGACATCTGGAGTTAGAGAAAAAGCATTGCCGAAACCCCCGAAAGTTGCGCCGCCAACCGCTGGCCCGGGGTATGGGGATATGTGCTGCAGAAATGTCGGGCTACCTGGCGCGTTGGTCACAAAGTTCTGGAAGAATCCAGAGTCGTCGAATGCAATTCCGTAATCTTCGATACCGAGTACCATGTGTCATCCACTGCGAAAGGTTCGGACATATAAAAGGGAGGACTCAGCTCTGTCATCACAGGAATCAGGAGCATTGCTAGTGAGATGCCGATGATTGCCAGGGAATTCGAGTCAGAGGTGTAGATGACTGGCGTAGCGGAAGGCATACAGACTTCGAACAAAAATCAGTAAGACGGCATTTGCGGCGGAAGAAATGTCATAGTCCGGCTTCAAATGCCCGAAATCGTCGCTCGAGTTCCCATTGTTGGCTGGCTTTTTCGCTGGACTTGAGAAAATTGGCGCAGCGAGATGAAAACTTGTTTGCGCCCGGCGAACCCTGCAAGCAAGCGGCAACCACGCGAGTGAAGGCATCCGGCGCGCTCCACAAGCTGACGCCGGGCAAGAAGCTGTGTTCCAGGCCGGTGCGGACCATCCGCTTGAGGTCAGCGTAGTGAAGATCGTAGGTCTGGACGGCGCGGACGTATTCATGCGTCAAGTCTATGCGCGACACGCCCTCATCGTCCGTTGATAGCGTCACCGGGACGCCGAACATCCGGTAGAGAGAGAAGGGGTGATCTTTGCCGCTGACGCCCAAGATCACTCCATTGCTTGTCAGGCTTATTTCCACCATCACATGATTCGCGGCCATCTCTTTCAAAAGCTCGTGAGGATGATTCTCGTAAATGATGTCGACGCCGTGACCGATGCGCTCCGCCTGAGCCTGCTCGACGGCCAGGCGAATGTGACAACAGAGACCCTCGTACGGAACCAGGCCCGGTGCAAGCTCGCCCGCGTGCAAGCTCAGGTGGATCTTCGGGTACAGCGCGTGCAGGAAGCCCACGATGCGCATGTGCAACGCGTAGTCGGACATGGCCGTGTAGCCGTCCTCGGGCATGACTAGGTTTATGCCGACGAATCGCGGATCAGCCGACGCCGTCTCAAAGCAGAGCAGCGTTTGCGCGAAGACCTGCTCTTTGGAGAAGCCGCGCAAAACCTGGCAAAGATAGCGAACCTGGACACGGCAGGCGGAAGCCGCATCCTGTTGTTCACAGTTTTCGCGCTTAAGCCGGAGAGCTTCAGCCTGGTCGAGGCCAGTTTTGGCGAGTGCCACATCGTCGCGCAATCCGTGAGCCAGCAGATCATCGCGCAATTGGCTGAAATCGTCGCGCCAGCCTATTTCTCTGGCGATAGCGGCAGTGTGACTGAAGTCGGGCGTGTGCATCAGCTCGAGATATTGCTCATTCTGTGCGGCAGCGCGCGTGGTGACCTCGTCGATCCACTCGCCGAGATGGCGACGATCGGTTCCGCCGAATTTAGAAAAAGTATCGAAGAAATGATCGTGCCCCGTCACTCCTGGTGAGGGCACGAAACCGCGCATGGAGAAAGCATCCACGAGCGCATCAAAGAGATGCTGGTCCTTGTAAGCGTCGGCGGCGGGGACCTTGCCGTCTCCGCACTCCGGTTGTTCCGTTCCGCTGCTTGAAGAGGCCAGTGGCTTCGCGAAAGCGAGCTTGGCAATATCGATGCACAAATGATCTTCGGCCCCGGCGCGAATCCAGGACTCCGCGTAAACAGCGCCGCTCAGATGATTGTGAAGGTCAGCACCCTTCGGCATGCCAAAAAGGAAGTGATGAAGCTGTAGCGGATTCTGCCGCGCGGCTTGGAGTCCGAGCTCGGTGCGTTGTTCGGAACTTTTCGGCACGGCCGAAGAATGCGGGGCCTTGGTTTGGGCCAAAGCGGGCGAGGCGAAGAGCAACAAAAGAAATAGAGCAAGGGACGATCTGGAGAACGGGAGGCTTCGCGAAAGATCTATTTTTGAGTTTTTCATATAAAGGGTTTTCTCCCGGAAATCGCAGCACGATCGGATGGCCACGGAAGAATCAGGTTTTTGCGGCTGCCAGCTGTGATATAGAGTCTCATTCGCGCGATGCACAGGATATCAGGCAGATCAAACAGATCAAGACGCTGGGGGATTCATGATCAGGCTCCTTGGGCGGTCCCTCCTGACGTTGATTGTGCTCGGGCTTTTCCCAGTCCTTCTTTTTGCCCCAGGCACACTGTTCAGCAAGCCGGTCCGCATCAAGGTCGTGGTGGTCACGATGTTCGAACGAGGCGAGGACACTGGTGACACGCCCGGGGAATATCAACTCTGGGTCGAGCGCGAGCACTTGGATCAAATCATTCCTCTGCCAGCCGGGTATCACCATGTACGTCTGAACAAAGACGGAGTGCTGGGCATCTTAACCGGCGTCGGAACGGCCAAAGCAGCGGCATCGGTGATGGCCGTCGGTTTGAACCCACGATTGGACTTGTCGAAAGCGTACTGGATTGTCGCGGGGATCGGAGGAGGAGATCCCGCAGACGTATCGCTCGGCTCGGCAGTTTGGGCGGATCACGTTCTCGACGGCGACCTGGCTTACGAGATCGACGCGCGCCAAATTCCGGAGAATTGGCCGACGGGCTATGTGCCGTTGCGCAAGGCGACGCCCTACGAAGAACCGGTGCGCAAGGAGCTTGAGGGTGAGGTGTACACGCTCACTCCGGAACTTGTTGGCTGGGCGTTTCGCCTGACGAAAGATGTGCCGCTTTCCGATTCCGATTCTCTGCGCAGTTGGCGGGCACGCTTCGCCGGATTTCCGAATGCGTTGAAGCCCCCGTTCGTAACGCGGGGCGACACGCTCTCGTCGAGCACCTTCTGGCACGGCTCAAGAATGAATGAGTGGGCCAATGTCTGGACGCGTTACTACACCGGCGGCAAAGGGAACTACATGATTTCGGCCATGGAAGACACCGGCACGATGCAGGCGCTCACCTTCTTGAGCCAAGCCGGGCGCGTGGATTTGCAGCGTGTACTGGTGCTGCGCACGGTGAGCAATTACGACCGTGAGCCACCGGGCACGAACGTTGCCGACAGCCTGAAGACGATGGTCTCCGGCAATTACTCGGCTTACTTTCCTGCTTTGGAGGCGGCTCAGATCGTCGGCGATAAAGTGGTGCGGGACATCGTCCAGCATTGGGCCGATCGCGAATCCACGCTTCCGCATCAGCCGTAAGTCGCAAGTGGTTGCTTTTTCGCGAGCGACGCGCGAGAGCGATGGTGCACTTCTGGGGTGTCACTTCTGCCGTTGACCCCGGCTGCTCCCCGCCTTTAGTGGCGCACATTTTTATTTGAAGGGAAACCGCTTGCTCCAGCGCGTATTTCATCTTGCAGAAAATCAGACCACCGTGCGGCGCGAGTTGCTCGCGGGGCTGACTACGTTTATGACGATGGCCTACGTTGTCGTCGTCAACCCGCGCATCCTCGCTGAAGCGGGCATGCCTGTTGAGGGCGTGCTGTTTGCCACTTGCATATCCGCCGCGGCGGCCACGCTCATCATGGGGCTGTGGGCCAACTATCCGATCGCCCTCGCACCGGGCATGTCCCTTAACGCCTATTTCACGTATTCCCTTGTTCTTGGGCGTGGCGTGCCGTGGCAGACGGCGCTAGGGGTGGTGTTTTTGTCCGGGCTGCTCTTTCTGTTCCTTACGCTCACCAACGTCCGCGAACAAATCGTCAATGGGATCCCCAATTGCCTCAAATATGGCACCGCCGCAGGCATTGGTTTATTCATCGCGTTCATTGGACTGCGCAACGCGAATGTCATTGTGGCGAACCCCGCCACTTTCGTCGGGCTGGGTAAAATTTCCGATCCGCAAGTGCTTCTCGCAGCCGCGGGACTCATTCTCATCGCCATCCTGATGGCCCGGCGCGTCGGCGGCGCCATTCTCTTGGGAATCAGCGTCATCACCCTCGCCGGCATTCCTTTCCGGCTCAGTCACTGGCCTGCGCATTTTTTCTCGCTTCCGCATCC
>QHZC01000184.1:5930-7709 GCA_003224515.1 Acidobacteriota bacterium | reverse complement strand
CTTCGTCGATCTCTTCGACAATGTGGGCACGCTGGTTGGCGTCTGCGAAGAAGGTGGGTTCCTGCGCGACGGCAAACTCCCACGCGCGAGCCGGGCGTTGCTCGCGGACGCTTTCGGCACGATGTTCGGTGCACTCACCGGTACGTCCACGGTCACCAGCTATATCGAAAGCGCTGCCGGAGTCGCAGCTGGTGCGCGCACCGGACTTGGCAATCTCGTCATCGGGGCGCCGTTTCTTGTGGCGATGTTTTGCGCGCCGCTGGTGGCTGCGATTCCCGCCTACGCCACCGCTCCGGCCCTCATCCTTGTCGGTGCTCTTATGTGCGGCGCGGTCGCCCGAATACGTTGGGACGATTTCAGCGAAGCCCTCCCCGCGTTCCTCACGCTCGTCGCCACGCCCTTGACGTTCAGCATCGCGACGGGCCTCAGTCTCGGCCTGCTCTCCTTCACCTTCGTCAAACTCGGCACCGGCCGCCACCGCTAAATCAGTCCGTTACGCCTTTCTCGGAGCCGAGTAAGCGAACTTGTGATGCACTAAAACCCCGGGTTAGCCCTAGCTCCGACACCCCTGCTATCGATCGCGCCGGAATACCCGATTTCTGTTAACCATTTTTATAATTTAATTATAATGGATTATACCTGTTCCCCATCCTGTGGACGTCCCAAAACTTGCTTCTCGGCTCAACTCGTTTCTTCTGAACATCTTGCGCTTTGCTTCGCGGTCCTCGGCCATGCAAAACTAAACTGCCGCTTTAGAATCTATCAGTCATAGAGTATAACTTCAGTAAGTCCTTTCTTTTGACCATTTATATTATGAAATTGGGTGTACCCCATCATTCAATCGGTCGATCGAAATCCAGCTGAAGCGGACAGCTTTGCCAGGGACTCCGCTAGCACCAGCGTGCCCCGGGCGATATCTTCCGGGGCCGCGTATTCATCGGGGCGATGGCTGTAACCATGGCGGCAGGGAATGAAGAGCATGCCGGTCGGGGCGATGCGCGAAATGAAAAGGGAATCGTGGTAGGCACGGCTGATCATTTCGAGAAACGGGAACCCATGCTTGCGACAAGAATCGGAGAGGACCACGCGCACTTCGGGAGCGCAATCCGCTGGCGCATCGGCGTTGAGCAATTCAGACTGAACGAAGACGTTGCGCTTCGCGGAGAGATTTTGCTTTGCGCGCTCGATCGTTTGCATCACGCTATCGCGCCGCGCTTGATTGGTGTCGCGGATGTCGAGAGTCAGTTGGACGCGGCTGGGAATGCTGTTCACCGCCCCGGGAAAAACTTCACAGACACCGACAGTAGCGACGGTATCAGCCGCTCCGCTTGAGCGCGCTGCATTTTCAATGGACAGAATTAGCTCGGCGGCCGCGCAAAGGGCGTCTTTGCGGTCCGGCATCAGCACTCCTCCGGCGTGTCCGCCAGCTCCCTCGATCGAAATGCGAAGACTTGCAGGAGCCGCAATGCTCATCACGATTCCGATGGATGTCTGCGCGCGCTCGAGGAGCGGGCCCTGCTCGATGTGCAATTCAATGAACGCTTTGTAATGGCCTCTCGGTAGTTTCATATCCTGAAGATTTCCGTTAAGGCCGGCTTTTCTGCGAACCTCGTCCATCGATTCTCCGTCGCGATCCGTCAAGCGTCCGGCGGCATCAGCGGAAAGAGTTCCCGAGAGCAATCGGCTTCCCAGGCAGCCGATGCCGAAGCGCGTTGGTTCTTCGGTCGCAAACACAAGAAGTTCGAGCGAATTCTTGGGCCGGAATCCAGCCCGCTGCAG
>QHZC01000184.1:3405-5903 GCA_003224515.1 Acidobacteriota bacterium | reverse complement strand
GTTCCAACGGCGGGCGCTGCCGGATCAGCGCCGTTCAACCGCGCGAAAATGTTTCCAATCGCATCCTGCCGCACCGTGAGCCCAGCTTCTTCGCAACGCGAGATTACCCATTTGCGGGCTTTCAGATCCGTCGGCGTGAAAACAATCCTTGTGACCGCAGGCGGCGCCGCGTCCGAAAAAGAGGCCAGCGTCTCCAGTTCGCCAAGCGAGCGGTGCTGATCAATTTCCAATTTCATTTCTTTGCGTCGCCGAGAGGATGCCGGTTCCAATTCTTGTAGATCAGATACTTTGCAGGCACTTTTCCGAGCGCTCCGAACCACTGCGGACACCACGGTCCCATCCAGATGAAATCGCCGGCTGCGACGGGGTACCAGGAATCGCCGAGCCGGTAAACGCCGCTCCCTTCGAGCATGATGAGCCCGTGTTCCATGACGTGCATTTCCACCATACGGAGGGAGGCGCCCGGCTGGTACACCATGGTATTTACGGCGAAATCAAAACTCGGGTGGTCAGGAAGCAGACACTTAAACTGCAGGTCGGAGTCACCATCGAGAGGGTGGGGTCTCGACCGGCTGGTATCGCTTTTCAATTACTGCGACTCGGCTTTCTTCTTTCGCGAAGACGCGATGGGGCAAGTTTTCGGGCAAGTACGCGTAACCGCGCATGCCGAGGTCGTGTCGCTTTTTCCCGGCTTCCAGGGCTATGGCGCCCTCCATCACATAGAGGAATCGCTGGTCGGTGGCAGGTGCCAATTCGCCTTGCGGTTCCAACTCGGCCGTGTACTCGCTGAAGGCTGCGCCCAGCGCGGGGCCAATGTGAACGATCGCGGATGCATTCTTCATCCCGGGCAGAGCAGTGCGCACAAAAGTGTCAGGCGTGATGAGCAAGTGATTGCGTTGATGAGAACTGCGCGTTTGACCGAGATTATGCACGGCACGTCCTTCCCAGAAATTCTTGTGAGGTTGCAAGCTGCGTCAGCAAATGAAACCCGCACTCGAGCGCCTTCGCGACGTCGTCGAGATGCACCGATTCCGACGGATCGTGGCTGACGCCCCCGGGCGTCCGCAAAAAAATTATTGCCGCGGGAATTTTTTCCGCGAGGATCATGGCATCATGACCCGCGCCGCTGGCCATGCGATGGGGCTCGCAACCGGCTTTTTGAATGGCATGTTTGACCTGCTCCCTCAGAAAAGGATCCATCACCACGGCACGCTGGGCGAGGAGCGTCCGCGCCTTCAGGGTCACACCGCGCCGCGCGGCGATCGACTCCCCTTGCCGAATCAACTCGTCCATCGCTTCGGTTCGCGCACGATCCGAAGCGTGGCGAATATCCAGAGTGGCGCGCGCTTCGCCGGCAATCACATTCGCCGCGCCAGGTTTTGCTTCGATGAATCCGACCGTCGCCACCAAACCCTTCGTGCGCTGCGCCAGTCTTTCGACGGCCACAATCCACTCTGCAGCCGCGGCTAACGCATCGTGCCGCGAATTCATGGGTGTCGTACCCGCATGGTTCACTTGCCCTGAAAATGCGAACTCCATGCGGTTCTGGCCAACGATGGCTTCTACGACTCCGAGTGGCTGCCCCAAAGTTTCCAGCACCGGCCCCTGTTCGATGTGAAATTCGATGTGTCCCAAGACATCAGCACTCAGCGCAGCTTTCGAAATCTCATTCGGATTCAACCCAAAATCCTGAATTGCTTTGCGAACAGAAACGCCGTGCTCATCCTTACGGCCGAGAAGTTCCTCATCCACTCGGCCCACTAACGCGCGGCTGCCGATAAACGGAACTCCAAACCGCACTCCTTCTTCTTCCGAAAAGCCAATGACTTCGATCCCAAACGGCAGCTTCTGGCCATCCAGCGATTCCACCAGCCCAACCGCCAGCACTACTCCTAGTATTCCGTCGAAAGCACCGGCATTCGGCACCGTGTCCAGATGAGATCCAACCAGGATTCGCGGCACTCCGGATGATGTCCCTGGATAAAATCCCCGCAAATTCCCAACCGCATCCACTGATACGGTCATGCCAAGTGCCTTCATCCAGGAGGAAACTTCCCGGTGGCAATCATGCACCGGCGCCGAAAGAAAAGTCCGCCGCGTGCCGCCTGCGTCTTCTGAAAGCGACGCCAGCTTCTGGCAGCGCATGATTGCCTTTTCCGCGAGATTTCTAAAACCAAAAGTCGTCAGCACTGAATTGTACCTTTGCTCACGGCACGAGTTTCATTGGACTCAGAACTCCCGGATAAGTTTCGCCGCCTCCCAGCCTGCCACAACGAGCGCCAACAGAATCTGCCAGCCGTAACGGTTTCCATAAGTCGCAACCGGAAAATGATTGCTCAGCATCAGAAAGACGACCGGCACGGCCATAGATGCATTGTGCTTGGACCGCAATTTCGCTTGCGCGCCCAACAAGGGATCGAATTTCTCGCCAGCTGCCGCCGCCGCGATCATCCTGCGCTGCGTGGGAAGAATGCAGAACCAAACGTTCGCCGTCATGA
>QHZC01000184.1:0-3113 GCA_003224515.1 Acidobacteriota bacterium | reverse complement strand
CTCCGGCGCGACACCCAGCGACTTTTGTTTCTCGACGGTGTAAAAGCCTCCGCTGTGCACCATCCACACCGCCGAAGCCGTTCCGCTCGCTGCCGCTTTCTTTTCGAGCTTTCCGAACTGGCCGTCTAGCCAGGTGAAGTAATACGTCTGCCCGACCCACATGATCCCCGCGAAAACGTGAAACCACCGCACACTGAGGTTTAGCCATTCTCTGATTGCAGAACTCATCTCAGCTTCCTCGATACGTTGTGTAGCCGTTCGGGCTCAGCAACAAGGGAATATGAAAATGTGTTTCACCGCTCCGCACTCGAAACAAAATCTCAATTGCCGGATACAAACTTTCCACGCCGCACGCAGTGAAGTAATTCGCGGTGTCAAATGTCAATCGATATACTCCTGCGGCGAGAGCTGCGCCGTCCGGCGTCAATTGGCCGCATCGTCCATCCTGATCTGTGCGCGCCGAACTCACAGCTGACCACTTACCGGAAGAATCTTGACGCTCTAGCCGCACGGGCACACCCGCCGCGGGTTTGCCTTTCGCGGTGTCCAAAACGTGGGTGGAAATCCGGCTCATCCCGTGATCCATTTTTTCAGACGGATGTGCACGATTTGCCGTTGCTCCTCGGCTGCCTGGCGGAGTTCGGTTGCCTCATCATTGTGCAGCCGGCGCCGCAGAATCTCCAGAATTTCGCTGGCCGATTTTCCCGTCGCGCATACAATGAAAATCCGCCCGAACTTTTGCTCGTACTCGCGATTCCCCCACTTCAGCGCCATCTTCAAGGCTTCATCGGGCGCGGAAGCTTTCTCTTGCTCTTCCACCGACCACGACGAAAATTGCGCCCCAACAGCTTTTTTTGCACGCGTTTCTCCGATTCGCGGATGACTCTGAAACGCCTCCAGCCAATCCGCTTCGCCTAAGGTGCGCCAAATTTCATCCGAAGCCGCAAGCAGCGAGGCTTCGTCCCGCAGCGGTCTCTTCGACGCCATCGCCGCGGCCCAGGAATTCGAGCCGCAACAAGGCAAAAGCTCGCGAGCAGCGTCCCTGAGCGACATCCCATTCCAGCGAGCGAGCACATCATTCATGCGTTCTTTCTTTCGGTGGCAAGCCTCTCGAGAAACTCGGCGACGAGATTGCCAGCCACGGCCGCACGATATCGAGCGGTAGAGCGAATATCATCGATGGGCTGAATCTCGGTCACCACCATCTTTCTTGCCGTATCGATCAACGACGGCTCGATCTTTTTTCCAGTGAGCGCGTGCTCCGTTTTATTCAAGCGCAGCGGAATGGGCGCAACGCTTCCTAGCGCGAGGCGCACATCCCGAATCGTGCCGTCCGAGATTTGGCCCAAGGCGGCGAGACAAACCTTTGAAATGGCTTGAGCGTTGCGTGCTCCGACCTTCCGCGCATACCAAAGATATCCCGAGAATCGGCGGGGCAAGGAAATATCTCGAATCAATTCGTCAGCAGCCAGAACTGTCTGCTTGTAGCCCGTGTGAAAGTTTCGATAAGCCACGCGGCGCTCCCCACGCACCGAAATCAAAGTCAGTTCGGCTTCGTAGGCAAGCAGCGCCGGCAGGGAATCGGCAGCGGGAGAAGCGTTGGCGATATTGCCACCCAGTGTTCCGCGATTTTGATTTGCGATTCCGCCGGTCCAGGACGCGGCCATGGCCAGCAGCGGAAATTCCCGCGAAACGATGTCATGCCTGCGCAGCGCAGTATAAGTGCACGCGGCCCCTATGCGGATTCTATCCGGAGAAACTTCGATTTGTCGAAGCTCGAGAATATTCCAGATGTTGATCAATTTTCGATTTGGCAGTTTTCCGGCCGAGTACAAAACCATCACGTCGGTCCCGCCAGCAATGGGGAGCCACTGAGCTGGCTCGCCCGCCAGCAGGGAAAGAACGGCCGGCAGATTGCCGGGCGAGACAAGTTTGTATTCGGCTGGATCGGATCTCATTTTGTAACTCTTCGCCGCGCTGCCTTCGACACCGCTTCGAAAATCTGCATGTAACCCGTGCAGCGGCAAAGATTTCCCGCAAGTCCCTCGCGTATGTCTGCGGGCGCGGGCTCCGGTTTTTTCTCCAGCAAATACACGGCCGCAAGAATCATTCCCGGTGTGCAGATGCCGCACTGCGCCCCACCGCATTCAAGGAACGCCTCTTGCAGAGGGTTCATCAAGGCATGCGCTGACATTCCTTCGATGGTAACAATGCTCGCGCCGCTTGCTTGCGCCACGGGAACGAGGCAGCTATTCACCAGCATACCGTCCAACAAGATGGAGCATGAACCACATTCGCCTTCGCCGCATCCCTCTTTCGCGCCCGTCAATCTCAAGTCGTTCCGGAGTACGTCCAACAACCGCTCCATGGGATGGACAAACAACTTCTTTGCCTCACCGTTGACGGTAAACAAGACTACGCACTTCGCGCCAGTTCCCGGTGAAGTATTCATGCGCTCCCTCGCGCCGAAGAAGGAGAATCTTGCTCGAGAGGTTCGGGCCGGAGCGCCGCAAAAAGATCTTCTGGCAACAGCGGAATCGAATGGAATCGAACACCGATCGCATCTTCCACCGCGTTTAGAATTGCGGGTGCAGGGCCATCCATGGGGAGTTCACCGATGCCTTTGGCGCCATGTGCCCCGTGAACGTTGCCAAGCTCCTCAAAAAATACGCGGATCGGCGGCAGGTCCGCGGAAGTCGGCATGATGTAATTCGTCATCTGATTGTTGATCATGCGGCCGTTCTGCCAGACTACTTTTTCATACAGCGCAAAGCCGATTGCTTGCGCCACCCCGCCCGTGATCTGGCCTTCGGCCAGAACTGGGTTAAGAACCTTTCCGACTTCTTGCAGTGCGACGACGTCGTCCACGTTCACGGCATAAGTGGTCAGATCCACCGTAACCTGTGCAACATAGACCGCCCACGCAAAAGCGCCGTAGGCCTCGCCGCGATATTTGTCATCGTCCCAGTAAACATCTCTGGGTGCTTCATACCGTGCATAAGACTTCAGGGCGCCGCGCGCCGCGATGTATTCTTTGCATGCGGCGTGAAATTGTTCCCGAGTGTAGTGGTCCCCCAGAAGACCGGCCTTCGCTAGTGTTTGCTGGATTCCCT
>QHZC01000023.1:8254-14911 GCA_003224515.1 Acidobacteriota bacterium | reverse complement strand
CGCGTTGGCATTGGTGGACCGAACCACGCCCAACAGATTCGTCGAGGTAGTCGTTGCGTCGGCAATCGCGGCGTAAATCGTTGCGTCACTGGAAGGGGCCAGTGCTAGGGTAATGCGTCCGATGTTGTTCGCCGTGAAAGCTGTAGGAAGCGTCTGCGGATTCCACGCAATCGTACATGACGTGACGGGAGCGCTCGACTTGTAGATGCCGTTCCCGGTGCTGGCGACTATGAAACCCAGCGCAACCCAAGCCGTGCCGTCACTTGCAAAAGCTACATCCGTCCCAGGATCGCCGGCACCGTTCGTAAGTGCAGTTGGCAGCACGCGCGTCCATGTGGAGCCCTTGTCGGCAGAGCACCACACACCCGACACAATCGCTGATCCCCTCCCACGAACTCCCGCGAGCAAGATGTTGTTTCGCCCTGCCGATCGGTTCACTGCAAGCGCCCCAATCATCGGGCCTCCGCGAGTTTGATCGAGGGGGCTCGGCGTATGAAATGTGGTGTCTTGCGTGCACGATGCCGTGGGCGGTGCGCCGGCCGTGATGGTGCAATTCAAAACACCTTCGCCATAAATGTTTTCTCCGCCGAAATTGTCTTCGCCCGTGGCCACGTAAACCGTAGTGCAGATTCCGCTCGGTGCCGCTCCGCACGTTGTCGGATCCACCGCAATCGCGCCGACTGCGATCGTCGGAATGTTCGCCGCATTCGGCGGATTGTCCGTTAGTGGATTCCATGTGCCACCACCGTCGGTCGTTACCCAAAGACCACCGTCCGCGCCTCCGAGGTACACGTTATTTGAATTGTTAGGGTTTACCGCAAGAGCCGTTACGCGGCCAGATGTGAAGGGCGGAGAGAAGGAAGAGCTGGTCGGCTGTGGGCCTATAGAAAACCAGGCCGAGGTTGGGCCCAAAGGGGGCACTACGAAGCCGCCCGGCACTGAAAACAAGCTCAAACGCCCTTCGCGCTGATACATCTGTGCCTTCTGCTGCAGTGCGCGTTCGCGCGCCCCCTGCGGAATGAAGCCCAGGGGAAAAGCACGCGGCTTAAAAAACCAATCTTGCCTGTGGCGAAGAAACTCGGGCCCTTCCTGAGCCTCCTCCAAGCCTGCATTGTTACGCGGCAATGGCCGGAATCCATGCTGGGTCTTAAAGGGCTTCTCTTGAGCGCTCGCACTATCCGGCTTGGTTTGCGCGCCAGCGCGAAGTGCCGCCAGCGCCAGAATTAAAGTAAGAACGAAAATGGAATCGCGAAGCATCAGAGATTGGAGTTTCATAACCCGTCCGCGCTGCAGATTTGAATCCGATTTCAACTCAACGCATCCGGCCTGAAGGCGTGACCATTCGGACAGAGGAACAACTTCCACAAATGGCTTCCCGCGGACTGGGGTCTGGACCGGAAACGACACACTGTTGAACGCATAAAGCGTATCACAGGCTATTAAAAGACTCTCTAGTACCTTGTCGGCGGAGCTTGCTTCAGCGCACGGCTCCTAAACCGGAGCATTACCCATCCACCTAACCATCGCCATTCTGATGCACCCAGGATTCGGCAGGATGCTTTTACCCATTTTTATTTGGTGGGCGCCGTGCCTCGACTATTCGCGGCGCCCACATCCGCAGAAACTATCCCTTTACTCAAATCCAACCGCTCCAGTGCTACTTTTATTCCACCAGAAGCGCCGCGGGCGTTCCGATTTTCTGGAACGCCCGCTCTTGCCATTTCTGTTTTTCGTTTCAAGTCATTTCACAAGACTCAGTGACGAAAACCGCCCCGGCCATAGTAACCCGGGCTCCGGCCCCAGCCATCATAAAATCCCACGAAACCTGGATAGGCGTAGCAGGGGCCGTAGTAACCGCACGGATAGTACAGCGGACCGGGGTAGACTGCAGCTACGGGGCGTGGGCCCCTATGCTCTAGTCTGCCACCGTCAAAGTCCTGCTGCGTGACGGGTAAGAAGGCCTGCTGGCTTTGCGTCGTGTCAATCCTGACGGGATCGACCAGGCGGAAGCTCAATTGTTCCTCCGGCTCGAGTATCGTGGGGCGGCCTCGCGTTAGAAGCACCGCGCCAATTCCCGCTGTCGCGCCGGCTCCCGCGCCGATTGCAGCGCCCGTGCCCCAATCTGCCGCCGCCCCGATCAACGCGCCAAGCCCTGCGGTGGTGCCAATCGTTGCCGCGTCCTGTCCGTGCGAAGTCCCACCCGAGCCTTTCCACAGCTCGGTAAGAATCGGCGCTTGGCGGCCATCCACCACGGTCATGTCCGTTAGTTCGACTCCCAATCCGGAGGTACCTTTGATTCTGCCGGCTTTCCGGGCCTCTTTAACCTGCCCTACTAGTACCTGGCCTCGCCGCGCCACCACCCAGCCGTTTACCACGATGGGATTCTCGAGCACGGCCGTGAAGTGGTCGCCAATCTGGTTGCGGTCGCTTGAAAGGTATTCATTGATTCGGATGAGAAGGATCGTCCCGGCAGGCACAGTCAGCGTCCCGGGAACGGGTTGAACTTGGCCGCCAGGCACTGCTGGTGCTGGCCGGTCCTGCGAATAGGGCGGCTTGTCCGCGTCTTGTGGGGCGTAAGTTGGCTTAGGCTTTGGCTTGTCCTGCCCTTGCTGTTGTTCGCTCTGCTGTTGGGATTGCTGCTCCTGCGCGTACGCGGCCGTGCTGAGGCAGACAGCGAATGCCAGTGCCGTCATTCCGCGCGAAATTGAACCAAAGCTCCTCAATTTTGCTGGGTGGTTCACCATGATCTTCTCTCTCTCGACCTGGGATTCCCTGGAATCCTCTGGACTCTCCACACTTGGACCCATTGGATGGCATTCCTTCCGGGTTGGGATGCCTGGGTCACCGAGAGTTTGTCGAATTTGCAATCGGTGTGGCGTCGCGAAACTTTCTGCAAGTTCCCGGGTTTTATGTTGGGGAAAAATCGGGAGAATTGTCCCCTTAATCTTTCCTCTTTTTCAGCCGCTGCTCTTGTCCCTTGTTGAGGAGTATTGCTCACCACTGATTTCAGATCGAGCGTCCAGCCTCTTTTTCCCGGCGTTCGAACGCTCCCCAGTACGCCTCTCCCATTTTGAGGAGTCCTGCAATTCCCTGAATTACACGTCATACCGTGAGCTATTTCTGCGGGCGGAGCGGCTCGCGCTTTCGAGAGGCGATGGACAGGAGTTGGGAAGCCCGCTGATTCGCAGCGCTAGGGAATCGTCCGGCGATGTAGCCAGCGTTGCATCCGCGATATCAATCACCTGTTTGCATTCCGTCGTGACCGCGCTCTCGAATTCGCTCGAACTTAACGATTCCTCACGTCACTTGGATTGGTACTCGCCAATCAACCGCGCCTCCTCTTCGCGAGCGGCGCCGGCGGGAACCGAAAATTCTCCCGGTCACACCGCATAGTGAAGTACTCGCGCCGATTGCACCCCTTCCGGCCGCAGGAGAAACTGCATATTCAGCGGCAGTTTGTGGAATTCCAGCAAGTGATCGCTTTCTAGGTGAAGAGTAACCGTGCGCTCCAGCAGGTTGGACAGGATCGACACAATTTGCGCGTCGTGGAGGCCCGCCCACAGTGCTACCTCAGTCGCGCTGTGCGGGAGGTTCATCCAATCGCCGATCCCGGTTTGTTCTTCAAGCATGCATCACATTTAGGCGAAATCGCGGGCGGAGTATAGTCTGCACACCGCCAAATCGAAACGCATTGTATAATCCTGCTTCTAATCCATCCACCATAGGAGACGCCATGGCCGAGCCAACTTACGAAGAACTCAAAGCGAAACTCGCGGAAATGGAAAAACAGGGAGGGGGACGCCGCACCGGCTCCCTAGAATTTCGTGTCGGCGAAAAAGGGGGCGTCAGCGTCTACGGCCTCGGGCGCTTTCCTGTCACGCTGTACTACGAACAATGGATTCGGCTGCTTGAAGCAACGCCGCAGCTTCGCACGTTCCTGGAGGACAACAAAGCCGGCGGCAAGTTGAAGCTCAGGGAAAAATAGTACTTTGTGGCAGGGCCACCATGGCTTGCCTTGAGCTCGTAGAAGGCGCCTCGCCTTCATGCTTTCGCTGCTGCTTTTCTTAACGACATGCGTCCGTTGTGGCTTTATCGACACGTCACAATCCATTGCCTCGCGCATTCCTCCCTCTGAATTTCTCCCTACGCTATTAGAAAGCTCTCTTGTTCTTGCGAGGGATCAGAAAATGAAAAAACTAACTATTCGTGCAGGCCTCGCCGTGGTCGGCATAGCTATCACATTGACGTGGTGGACCATTCAACGCGACGATTCGCACACGCAATCTTCAAGCCGTATTCCTGACAAGGTCTGGAGCGGCGGCCACACCCTCAGGATCGAGGTCGAAAGCACCTCCGCGGCGACCATGTGCGTCAGCTTTTCGCAGCACGATCAACCCGCGGGCGAGCAACAGACGCTCGAGACCTACGAAAAGATCGCTGCCGGCACTCATTCTTGGATGATTGATGTTCCCGCTCATGTCGGTGGCCACATCGAAATCGAGGCGGAGAAGCCCAACTCCGGAGACCGGCTGGCAATGAAGGTGAAGTCGAATGGCAAGCTCGTGGACGAACAGACGGAAAAACTTGATCAACCGCTCCAGTCTGGCTACGCCTTTTTTCTCCAAGTTCATTACGACGACTATTCAAACGCCGGTTCGGAAAAAGAAGAGTCTGACGCCGGAAGCAGCAACGCATCATCCGGCGAAGGCCGCTAGCCACCTGATGCCGTTGTCGTTCCGCCCATGGAATTCGACGGCATGAATCACTCGCCGCGTTGACCGTGCAGCTCCAGGAGTACAGTACGGCTGTCCAGGGGAGTAAGTATCCCGCCCCCGCCTTTTTACTCCGAGTCCATTGTCTTTAGCTCAGGTAGTTTTCCTGCTTCGTACACCTGGCTTCTGTGACTTACTCGGACATAATCATTTTTCATGACGAAATCGCGCTTCGAACGCTCTTCCACGGGCTGGTCCATGCCACCTAAATGGCCCTGCTCGGAATGGACCGTTACACTGAACCTTTACGTGCGTTCGAGGTTTCGCGAAGTCCCTGGATCGCCATACCACTCGAAGGTCAGGCCTGTCAGTTAGATAGACGCCCGTTTTGCCATGTCTCCCACAACCCTGTTCTCCGTGGGGGAGGAAGTAAAATCCTGGGCTGAGCAAGTCCGGTACTAGCTTAGGACCTTAAGACCGCGCCTCGTCAATCTCAATTTCGAAATTCAAGGCACAGAAGAAGAAAGCCCCGGGTGTCTGTGGGGAGGCACCCGGGGTGGGGGGGGAGTGAGGAGGAGACTAGGCAAGCTCTCTAAAAGGCTTGGCAACTACTTCGAAGACTGTGCGGCTAGCAGGCAGAGTCTCTGCAGCTCGTCGTAGGTGAAAACCACTTGCTCACCTCGGTCACCATTTTCGATGTGTCCCAGGCCACATATACGCGAAATACACCGGATTTCCGCCATCGGGAGTCCCAAAAGCACTGCTGCCCGGTCCTCCGCTACGCTCTCTTGGCCATTCACGGGCATCCTTAGACCCATTCCTTCCACTGTTCTTGGGAGCATGCGGTTATCCAAACTTCCAGCAAGCTAAGTCGTGTTGTTTCTTTAGGAAAGCCTCCCTCAGGATGGGCCCCCTTGCACAATGTGCCCAGTTCCTTACACAAACAGTGCACGGATTTAGCACAGGTCCAGAGTTGGCTGGAGGGTGCTACGGGTGGGCTATCGACTTGCTTTACTTCCACAGCAGGGAGGAAAGGTCCACGTTCCCGCCGGAGAAGATCACGCCTAGCTTCGGAGCGCCTCCGTCGGCTCGTTTTGGCAGATTCAAGGACGCCACGCCACCCGGCTTTAGCAGTGGGGCGATCGCCACGGCGCTCGATGGCTCAATGATGATTTTCATGCGCTCCCAGACGAGCCGCGCGGCTGAAATGATCTCTTCCTCGCTGACCAGCAGGATGCGTTCCACGTGACGCCGCAGGATCTCGAACGTCCGTGGCGCCAGCGATGCGCGCAAGCCGTCAGCAATTGTGTCGCTCGACTCCAACGATTGCAACGTCCCGCTGGTCAAGGACCGGTAGGCGTCGTCGGCGCGCCCCGGCTCGCAGCCAAACACGCGCACGTCTGTACGAATTCCCTTAGCGCCAAGACACGTTCCGCTGAGCAATCCTCCGCCGCTGACCGGTGCAAACACCGCATCGAAGTCGCCTTCTTCTTCCAACAGCTCCTTCGCAGCCGTGGCTTGTCCGGCGATGACGCGGTCGTCGTCGTAGGGATGCACTAGATGCGCGCCTGTTTCTGCCTGGATACGGACGCAAGTTGCCTTCCGGGCTGTCACCGTCGGCTCGCAGAAAACAATTTTTCCGCCGTACCCCTCGATGATCTTGGCTTTCACAGCAGGTGCATTTTTCGGCATGACGACCCATGCCGGCACTCTTCGCCAGGCAGCCGCGCAAGCCACGGCGGCGCCATGATTTCCGCTCGATTGCGTGACGATCCCTTGCGCCGCCTCCTGCTCTGTCAGGGAGAGGATGGCATTCGAGGCCCCTCGAATCTTGAATGAGCCGGTCTTCTGCAAGTTTTCGCATTTGAAGAAGAGCTGCGCCCCGGTCATGGCGTTCAAGGATGCGGAGGACAAGACCGGCGTGTGATGGATCCTGGGGGCGATG
>QHZC01000023.1:0-8205 GCA_003224515.1 Acidobacteriota bacterium | reverse complement strand
TTTGTGCTCGGAAGCGCCTGCCCGGTTGTTCACGTTTACCGTGCCCTTTTAAAGTGCGTTGTCCGCCCTTATGAAAGAGGCATTATGGCATGCCGGGATCAGCTGCGTCCGCGCGTGCGATTTGAGGCCGCGCCCACATCCAACGAGTACCGGTACTAGTTGGCCATGAAAAGTTTGATACTTGACCGCCCGGCTGACTCTGCTACGCTGGAAGTCTCCTCCAGCAAAATCGCGAGAGTCCGCGCTACACCTTCCTCGCGCGGGGAGGACAAAATGAAAGTAGCTGAACGCCGACAACTGGGACGACTCAACCTTCGGACGCCCCTGCGCTTCCGCGCCCTGGGTGTAGCTTCGGACAAGACTGAACATTTTACAGAAGCCCTGAACGTTTCGCGTGGCGGTTTCTTCTTTGCTTCATCGGCTCCCTTGCAAGTGGGAATGCCCATCGAAGCGACCCTGCGGATGCCCGCGGAAGTGACTGGAAATTCCGCCCAAGAGATACGCTGCACTGCGCGTGTCGTCCATGTGCGGAACGAGCCCTATGGAGACGGCCGCATCGGCTTCGGCGCCGAAATTGAAAAATTCCAAGCCATCCCCGCCCAAGACCGCTGGGTGAGCTGAAGGGCACTTGGATAGTCCTCAGTTTTCAGTAATAGTTAGAACACGGACCACAGAAGGCTTCGAGCATGGACGAGGCTTTCTTGCGTAAGGCCGAGGCTAGGGTTTTGCGGCCGGAACGGTGACGATGGTTTTCGCGCTACCCCCATTTTCGAACCGGTCGTAGGCTCGCACGGAAATTGTGTGTTCGCCCGGGCCAAGTCCGCTGAGGGAGATCTCGTAGCGTTCCTCAGGCGAATCGCTGATGCGGCTGGTTGGGGCAACTAGAATCCAATCACCACCGTCGACACTGTACTGGGCGCGCTCGATGCTGCTCCCCGCATCCTGCGCGGTGAACTGGACCGTTGTGAGCTTCCCGTTCGGCATTGGGGAATCCGAAATAGTCCCCATGATTTTCACTACTGGCGCAGTATTGTCGACCTCGAAGCGCTCGCTTTCGCGTTCGGTCTTGAGCGCGAGGGCGGGGGGATTGGACACAGCGTCTGTAGCAACTATCTTTAAATAGTAAGCCCCGTCGGGAAGCGTAGTCGTATCCCATGAATAGAATTTCTGCTCGAGGTTTTCCTTGAATAATTTCCATTCGTGTTCGTTTTCACCGCGAAAATAGACCGAGTAGCGCAATTCGTCGTCGTTTTCGTCATGCACGGTCCACACAACGGATTGATAACCCTTCTGCAGCGTGCCTTGAGGCGGCTGTTCGAACCGCGGCGGCGTGTTGCTCTGCGTGATCACAACGCCGGAAATGCTTGGCGACGGCGGCATCTTGAGCATCACCGTCACCGGCTGGCCCGACATGCCGACCTGGCTCTGCGCCCGCACTCCGGGATCCTGCAGCGCGATTCCATCGATGATTGGCGCGACGTTGCGAGGCAGATAGGCCAGGCTAACCCAATCAATGCCGTCCCCTGGCCGACCGTCGTAGATAACAGCCTTCCACTGAACGAACCGTGCCGATGGCGCTTCCATGGCACTGCCCGATTTCGTGTAGGGGCCGTACCAGCGCGACCACTCGCCGCCGGGGTCTTCCGTATTTCCCGAGCGTACAAAAAATTCAAGACGTGGTTCATTCGACTTGACGGAAGACTTGACGGAGGCAGCCGGGGGAGGACTCCACCACTCGAGTCGGCCCCACTGCGAGAAAAGTTGCGCGTCGAAGGAGCGGGATTCGAACGTGCCTTCGGGTTCGTATTCGGGGCCGACCGAGAGAACCTTTCCAGGATTGGCCGTGCACAGGAAAACTTTGCCGGAGGGATTGCGGGCGATGCCGGTGATTTGCGCGGAGCCGGACTTGGCGAGATGAGCGAAGACGCCGTGACCATCGACGGCGAGAAGAGCGCCGCTATTGCCGGTCCCCGCCAGCAGGCGGCCATCGGAAGCGAGTCCAAGGGCGTAGACTAACTCTTCGCGCGAAGACCAAAGCTCTTCCGGGGCGCCATCGGCACTGATGCGGTAGATGCTGCTGGAGAGAAGAGGGGGAAAGGGGACGAAAGGTTGCTGCGGGGGAGTTTGGCCGGGACCCGCTTGGTTTCTCACCAATCGCGGAGAGGTAGATGGTGCCGTCGGAGGCCACAGCGAGGGAAGTGACTTCGCGCTTGGAAGTTTCGTAGAGAACGAAGCCTTCCGCTTTCGCTGCGGCAGCATCCTTGGAGTCCTTGGCGGATGTCTTCGAGGAACTCCGAGAGATGCGAAGGATGCGCCCGCTGGGTTCGGTGCCGGCGATGAGATTTCCTTTTGCGTCGAAAGCCAGAACGCGAATGTGAGCTTCGTCGCTCGAATAGAAAAGCTCGCCTTTGCCGTCGGGCGCGACAGCGAAGACCTGTCCTTTGTCACCGGTGGCGACATAAAGAGTTCCGTCTGGCGAAAAAGCGAGGTCCCAGATGTACTTCGTTTTGGGTTCGAAGAAAACGGATTTCTCACCGGAAGCAGAGACCCGGTAAACCTTGCCGTCGGGAGAAGTGCCTACATAAAGAGCACCTTTGGGGTCAAAGGCCATGGCTTGAGCGGAGAGGTCAGTAGAATCGAAGACGATGGTAGGTTTGCCGTTCGAATCGAAGCGAAACACTTTCGCAGGCGAGCCGCCGGCGGCGTAGAGCGTGCCCTTGGGATCGAGGCGGACGGACCAAAGATAGGAAGCATCCGCGTCGGCAAGTAAAGTGACTTTGGGCGCGAGTTCGAGGCGGCCGTCGCTGCGCACCGCCACACCGTGCGCGGTGCCTTTGAGAAATTCTTCATAAGTGGACTGGCGCCAGCGGCGCGTGTGCTCGGCAAGAAGAGGTAACGAAGTGAGGAAGCAAAGAAGTAAGGAAAAAGAAAAGGTACGGGCAATGGAGCCTTGAAATTTAACGGATGAGTGATTGCGGTGCGCGGAATGGGGACCCTTCGGAGCCGATAAGACTGGCTGTTCCGGATGACCATTGTTCGTTTGCCCGCCTGTCACATGTGGTTGAGACAGTTGAATTGGGCTTTTCGGCGGGCTGCTCATATTAGTGATCACCGGATTTGGAGATTTAGAGAGATGACGCCGGACACGGGGCCCCCGAGCGGGATGGAAGCCTCACCGGCCAACGATTCGCGCAGCACCTGGACGCTGCCCGGAGTGGGACGGCCGTCGACGACGTTGATTTGCGAAAGCGGGATGTTCGGCAGTTCCTTGTCGTCCCAGAGAAGCGTCGGGGCCGGGCCCGCTGCCGGCGCCGGCAAACGCGAAGCCACGGGAAGCGCGATTCAGCAAATCAGCGTCGCTGACCAGGACCCGGAGCGTAGTACCGCGCGCCACTTGTTCCGGGATGCGCACGGTGGTTTCCTCCACGCGGGAAGCGCCGCGATAGGGCCGTAGCAGCACGCGGACGCGAAGAGTCTCGCCGGGAGCGGCTTCGCCTTTTTCCAACCAGGCGCTTTCAATGGTGAATGATTTTCGGCCCAGGACGCTTTCGATTCGGAGGGTGATGCGGTCCACCTTGGCAGGTTCGAAAGTATTGACGAAAAGGCGGGTAAAAACATTTTGGATCGTCGTGGCGATGGGGAGACCATCGGGAGAAAGAGTATCGCCCGGAGCGAAAGTGTTTTCGATCTTAACCGGCGCATGACCTTGCAGGCGAATCTCGCCGGAAAGATGCAAAGTGGTGCCCTCGCCGTAGAGCGAATTTTGGGTAAGGCCGCTAAAGGTAGTAATGGCGACGAGAAGTGGAGTGAACTTCGGATGATTGATAAGTTCGAAGTGGAGTTTCTTTTCTCTGACAGCGCCCTTGGAAGAATCGTCGCCGGGGACGAGCAGTGTGAGATCAAGAGGGATCATGGCGGGAGGAGCGCCGAGTTTGCATTGACGATCTTCGTCGAAGCGAGATTGGAGGAAAGTGTAGTGACGACTCGGCTGCGGGCCATGGGAATCGCGACATTGCCGAGGTTCATAAGAGGGTGGCCACAGAGATAGACCCGGTCGGCTTCGACCGCGGTGACGGTGCACGCGGAATTGATGGAGGCGTCGCCCTGGACCAGAACCATACCAGCCATGTCGCCCGGAACGAGATGGGCATCCTCCGGACGCGCTGCCGCTGTGCCGCCTTGCGCCGCGACGAAGCCATAGGCCTGAAGCTGATTCGAAAATTGCTGAATCGCGGCGGGCTGAAAACCAGAGAAAACCAGCGGAGTCTCGATGGGCTCAAGCGAGGAGCCAAACGGCAGGCCGGTGCGCGTGGTGGATTCGGCGGGCAAAGAAAATTGTTGAACATCCGCTTGCGCCAAAAAGCCCTGCGAAGGAGGATTCAGCATATCGCCTATGGGTGTGACGCCGGCGATGGCTTCCTTGGTGAATATTCCGAGTTTCAGGGAGAGCGCGCCCGCCAGTTTGCCATCCAGATAGACGGGGCTGCCGCTCATACCTGCCACCACGCCGGTGTGCTCCACTTTGGGGCCTTTGAGCTGGACAAGGATGATGGCTTGCTTGGGACCGAGAAAATTCTCCAGTACGCCGATGACTTCGAGGTCAAATTTTTCGATTTGGTCGCCCTCAAAGATGGTGTAGGCGTAGCCCTGCATGCCAGCACGAACCTGGCCGAGGGGAAGGATTTCCGTGGATTGCTGCGCGTGCACCAGACCAGGCGCGAGACACAGGCCAGCCGCGAACGCCAGAAGGGCGACGCGGACAAAACGAAGAGAGCTACACAGATGACACCGGACCGTAAGCATGAATCGATAATGATACGCGGCGGAGTACCAGGAAGCAATCGAACGTGCCCGGTCAGTGTGGTCAGCGGGCTGGGACCACAGAGCCATAGGCGCTAGGCCTGCTCTGTGTCCGCGCGGAACTGGCGCCTCGGAATGGCGCACTTGGCGCGAGTGCAGAGAGGAGTTTTCGACATGCAAGCGCAATGAATTAGTCCATGTGGTGGTGCATGGCGAAGACTTTGTCGAGCGTATCTTCGTACGGGTAGACGTGGACCATCCAGCCGAAGATGACGGGCTGGAAGCGGCCATTCGCAGCGTCGCACGCTTCTTGCGTGGCGATGGTGCCCTTGAGCCCAAACTTGCTCCAGTCGGCGTTGCGGAGCTGCCCTTTTTGCGGCATGTAAAGATTGGTGTGCAGATGCCACATGGCCATGCTGAGCGGAACGCGCATGTTGAGTCGCTCTTCGGTCGCGCGCTTGGGCATGGTGTACATGGCGCCAACGAGCTCGTAACCGCCGGAAGTTTTCTTGTAGAGCAGGGAAGTCGGGCGTGCCGGATCGAGGGAGAAGGCTTCGAGGAAGCCGTTTAAGTAATTCGTAAAGTGGTATTCGGGCTGTGGCAGATTCGGCAGAAAGATTTTGTAACCGTCTTTTAGGGCGGTGTGGTAGTCCTTGTATTTCTCGATTCCGGAGCGGAGCTGCTTGACGATCTCGTTGGCCCGCGTGGCGTCTGCCGGCGTTTGCGGGCGCATTTCCGTCATGCGCATGTGCAGACTGTGGGCGTCCATGTGCCCGGGCGTCATATCGTGAACGGCGTGAGCTTCGTTGACCTTGGCATCGTCCATCTCCGTGCCGGACATTTTGCTATGGTCCATGGGCTGCGATTCCTGCCACCGCGAGCCGGACGATCGCTGGGCGTCCTGCATAGGCAGCGCGGGCGCGCGATGCCCGGGAATGGCGGCAAGAAGGACGCTTACGAGAAACAGTGCGCCGAATAAGATGCCGGCTTTGGCGGCCAGATGGATGAACGTGCTGCGGGCTGACATGACAATTTCTCCTCACTTGATAATACGCATCGCGAAGCCGCCAGATTTCGGCGCGTGGTACAGGGAGTGCCCGGGGAAAAACTGTCCGGAAGGACAGGACCGAGTACGGGAAAAGGGAAATGCACAAATAGAAAATGCGCTGCGGCTTGTGGAATTCGAACCGGTGTGACGCTGCGTGTTAGAATTTTAAGGTGAAAAAAGAGACCATTCAACCTGCGAAGCACCTAACCGGCGGACTGGACCTGCCTGGGGATAAGTCCGTTTCTCATCGATACGCGATGCTCGCCGCGTTGGCCGAAGGCACCAGCGAACTGCGGCGTTTTTCCGCGGCCGCGGATTGCCACAGCACACTGGCGTGCGTGAGCGCGCTCGGCGCCGAAGTCAAAACCGACAAGGATACGGTTCGAGTGACCGGCGGCGGGCTGGGCGGCTTGAAGAGAAGTTGGCGCGCCCTCGATGCGGGGAATTCCGGAACGACGATGCGGCTGCTGTCGGGAATTTTGGCCGGGCAGCAATTTTCTTCGAAGCTCACGGGAGACGATTCTTTGCAGAAGCGGCCCATGAAGCGAGTCATCGGGCCGTTGCGGGAAATGGGCGCGGACATCCGCGCGCGAGACGATAATTTTGCCCCGCTGGAGATTCGAGGGGCCCAGCTCAAAGCCATCGATTACAGGATGCCCATGGCCAGCGCACAGGTAAAATCCGCGGTTTTGCTTGCGGGACTGTTTGCGGATGGCGTGACGAGCGTGACGGAGCCGGCGCGAACCCGGGATCACACCGAGCTGGCCCTGGAAGAATTTGGCGCAGCCGTCGAGAAAGACGTGCGGACGATTCGAATTCACGGACGCGGCGCCAATGGTGGCGGCAAGCTGATCGCTAAGTCGCTCGATGTGCCCGGTGATTTGTCGTCCGCGGTGTTTTTTATAGCCGCGGCATCCCTGTTCCCCGATTCGAATGTGCTGATTCACAACGTGGGATTGAATCCGACGAGGACCGCCATTCTCGATGTATTTGCTTCGATGGGTGCCTCGATTCAAATTCTTGGGTTGAAGAGCGCACACGGCGAAGTCGTCGGAGATTTAGCCGTGAAAGGAGCGTCGTTGAAGGGTGGCGTAATCGCGGGTGGACAGATTCCGCTGCTGATTGACGAGTTGCCGATGCTCGCCGCGCTGGGCCCGTATACGGAAGAGGGGGTTGAGATTCGCGATGCGGCGGAGCTGCGAGTGAAAGAGAGCGACCGGATCGCCGCGCTCGCCGAAAATCTGCAGCGAATGGGCGCGTCCGTGGAGGAGCGGCCGGATGGATTGAAAGTGCAAGGCCGTCACGCCGGAAAATTGCGCGGAGCGGAGATCGAACCGCGCGGGGATCACCGCATCGCCATGGCGTTTGCCGTAGCAGGCCTGGCGGCCGAGGGGAACACCGTGATTCGCGACGCGGATTGCGCCGGGGTATCGTTTCCAACTTTCTTCAAGGAACTAAATCGGCTCGCAGAGCATTAGGGTAAAGACCGGGTACTGAATTCAGATATTTTTTCTCCCTCGTTTTTATTTACCGTTCACATGCGCGGCGCTAGCCTTGGCCGATCATAGATCTCGCAATTCTCAGCCTGCGCGTGGGCTCCAGCCGTAGCTGGAACTGTCCGAATTGCGGTCATCTGAATCAGGGAGTGACATCATGAAGGTGAATCGTCGCGAGTTGTTGAAGAACGCCGCATTCGTTTCAGGAGCCGCTTTGGTTGGTGCGTCGTGGCCCTCGAGCAAGAAATTGTTTGCGCAGGATGTTCTTCTGAATCTGCCTAATCTACCGGGTCCGGAGAGTTCGGGTATCGAACACATCGTCGTGGTGACGATGGAGAATCGAAGTTTCGACCATTTTCTCGGATGGCTGCCGAACGCCGACGGCAAGCAAGCCGGATTGACATACGTAAACGGCGCGGGCGTGAGCCGCGAGACTCATGCGCTCTCTGGCGATTACACTGGATGCCCGCATCCGGATCCAGACCATTCCTACGACGGTGCCCGCGTCGAGTATAACCGCGGGTTGATGGATGGCTTTCTCCGTGCGGGTAGCAACGACGTGTATTCCATCGGCTATTACGGCGAACAAGACATCCCGTTTTACGCGGCATTGGCTCGGAACTACACCGCTTGCAATCGATATTTCGCTTCGATCCTTGGCCCGACCTTCCCCAACCGGCTGTTTCTGCACGCCGCACAAACCGACCGCTTGACCAATAGCACCAGCCTCAGTTCGCTGCCTACAATTTGGGACCGGCTAGCCAGCGCCGGGTTGACGGCACGCTATTACTTCTCAAACGTACCGTTCCTTGCGCTCTGGGGCGCGAAATATCTTGGCATTTCACGTCTCTACGACGAGTT
>QHZC01000022.1:3902-8171 GCA_003224515.1 Acidobacteriota bacterium | reverse complement strand
TTGCTAGAAGTGGTGCGCCCGGGGGGACTCGAACTCCCGACCTTCTGGTTCGTAGCCAGACGCTCTATCCAACTGAGCTACGGGCGCGCGGATACACTCTTTACTTTCAACATCTTAGCGCAGTTTCTTGTGCGATTTCAACCTCGCGTGTCTACGCTTTCGCATCCCATTAATTCAAAATGGCTTAGCAAAAACTGCCTTCACGTTCGAGCGTCTAGCGCCGCGGCCAGACGCTCTATCTGATTCAGCTACATGCGCGTCGCTGCATCTGACTCATCGCTAAGGAGATTACAGCAACTTCTTCGTTAGCCGACTACGATTGTTCGGTGCATTCGGTGCGTGGCCTTCAGTTTGCCGACGAGCTGTCTTCTGGTTCACGCGCCCTCAATTGCTTCGGACAATTGGGAATGCAAAGGAATCCTTATTGGCACTTAGTGGCCGCTCGTTTTTCTCGACCATCGAGATTCCGCCATCGTGTATTTCACGCACTTTCCAAAAGTCGCGCGGTCGGCTTGCTACTGCTCGCAACTTTGGCCGCTGGCCTGTTCAGCGGCAGCTACTAGAAGGCGACCGTGATGCAGGCAAGCCTAGCCGCAGTAGGATTGCGAGCGCTGCGAGCGCTTGGATACAGGGGTCGGGAGGCTTGTGGCTGATTGGCGGCATCCTGTTAGGACTCGTGACTCCCTTCACGTTGATCGTGATTTTACCCACAAATCGAAAACTTCTTGCCCCGGGCCGATTAGTGCGTTATCAGGCACTGGCTCAACGGGCAGAGACAGAGCTATTTTCGGTACTTCAGTCCGCTTTCAGGTAAGATGGACTCGCTCGACAAGTTGCTACACCTTCGTAATGCACGGAGCTGTACCAACCATGGCATCGGCTTTCGCGAACGCGGCCCTGCTGATCAGTTTTCTGATACCGCCTAAGCTATTCGCGCAGGATACCCCGCTTACGCAACCAGCACTGAATTCGCCGCCGACTGCAATGTCTATCGCACATGAAACGATCCCAATGCCAAAGGATCCGGCCGCGATTCTGAACGTAGCTGCCAAGGTCAACGGACTTGGCGGCCCCGGCCTTCGACCTTGGCATGTTAGGGTGAGTTACCAAACCTTCGACACAAATGGTCATTCTCAAGACTTTGGAACCTACGAAGAATTCTGGATCTCCGACAAGAAATACAAGCGTAGCTACACGAGCGGCAATTTTACCCAAACCGATTTCGCCACGGATCGTGGCCTCTACCGCAGCGGAAACCAGAATTGGCCAGGGTTTTTCGAGATAATGGTGCGTACCGAGCTCATCGAGCCGATACCCGTCGCTATGAGCCTCCGCGATCTTGAGTTAGGAAACAACCACCGTTCTTTCGGCAAGGTAAAGCTTCAATGCGTCACGCTAAAGTCACGCGCTCAGCATGCTCAACACCAAGACCCATCTGGTCCGAAAGACCCCCGTGCAGCAGGTCCTGCCGCCTTACATCTTGACGTTAAATCTCCACCAGAAGTCCTAACTCCTCACTGACCTGTTTCCCCACTTCTCCCGTTTCCGCGTTTTTTACCAAGACCGATATTCAAGGCTTGACTCCTTCCTATTTCTCTTCATATGCCCGCTTCAATGCCTCGATATCAAACTTTTTCATTTTGAGGAATGCCTTGGTTACACGTGCCGTTCGATTCTTATCCGTGCCGCCAAGCATCTCGCTCATGATCGTGGGAGTGATCTGCCAAGAGAGGCCGTACCTGTCCTTGAGCCAACCGCACTGTCCGCCTTTCGGATCGGCGGAAAGCCTTTCCCAAAAATAATCGATTTCGCCCTGCGTCTCGCAAGGTACGAGGAATGATATCGCCTCGTTGAAAGCAAATTTGTGCTCCCGCGCAGAGTCCGTGGCTCCAAACTCCTGGCCGAGAAGCGTAAACGAAGAGTATCTTACCGTACCTTCTCTGTTCGGTTCCTCGCCCTTTCCATAACGCGCAAGTATATTCGCGTTCGTGGTCCCGTCGATGCCGGCAGGTGAATTCTTGAAAACCTCTGCGTAAAAATTAACCGCTTCTTCCGTTTTGCCGCAGACCTTGCCCACAAACATGAGCACGGGGGTGATCCTCTGCTTCATCTCGCGCTCGCCCGCCAAAATCACCTGCCATGAGAGTCCGTACTTGTCTTCCAGCCAGGCGTACCGTTCGCTGAAGGGGTAACTGCCGAGAGGCATGAGAACTTTTCCACCTACAGAAAGCTTCTCGAAGATCGCGTCAACTTCGTTTTTTGTTTTACATCTCAAGTGAAATGAAACGGAGGGATTAAACTTGAAAAGTGGTCCGGCGCTTATGGCCATAAACGGCTGTCCCGAAAGCTCGAACGACACGATGTCGCAATCCCCTGACGGCGTGTTATGAAGAGTTTTTATATTCGTGATCTTCGAGTTTGGAATCAGAGAAGTATAAAGCCCGGTCGCCTCTCTTGCCTCTTTGTCGAACCATAAGTGTGGAGTGATTTTGCGCATAGGATCTTGCTCCCCCGTGTTGAGTCACTGAATCAGTTAAGCTGATTTGTCCAATCTTGTCGAGGTCCAGCCTTTGCGCGTGGCTGCCGAGTCTCGGATTTTGGCGGTTCGGGTCTCGCATTGCGTGGCAATCTGAGGCCGACGGGAAATTGGCGGGGTTCGTGGGGTATGCTTGCATAACCCTTTAAGGTCGCTGCGTAGCTCAAGACCATTGCTATTGCCAGTTGGAAATGGCCAACTCAGGGTAAGTCGGCACCGAACATGGAAGCCACTTGTGCGTTAATCGGGCATTTGAGCGCACCCGTTTGACGCGAGCTTCGAAGGATCTGATTCGTGAGAGGAAATTATGACAACGGAATTGGACGGCAAGGTTGGGCTGGTGACTGGCGGGACGTCGGGTATTGGCCGAGATGCCGCGGTACTTTTTGCGAAGGCGGGCGCCAAAGTCGTGGTGGCCGGCCGGCGCGAAGTGAAAGGAAAGGAAACCATCGACCTGATCCGTGCCGTCGGCGGCGAGGGCCTGTTTGTGAAGACCGACGTATCGCAAGCCGCCGAAGTTCAGGTGCTCGTCCAGAAAACAGTGGAGAAGTTTGGCCGCTTGGATGTCGCGTTCAATAATGCCGGGATCGAGCGGAGCTGGATCTCCATCGCCGAACAATCCGAAGAAGACTGGGACCGCACCATCAACATCAATCTCAAAGGCGTCTGGCGCGCGAAATTCAGCAGATGCTCAAGCAGGGCGGTGGCGGAGCCATCGTCAACATGGCGTCCGTCGCAGGCTGGATTGGCGCCGCTGGGGCAGCCACGTATTGCGCTAGCAAGCACGGCGTGATGGGCTTGACGAAGGCCGCGGCGCTGGAAACCGCGCGAAGCGGTATCCGAGTAAACGTGGTGTGTCCCGGGGTGATCGAGACGGCTATGGGTGAGCGTATTTGGG
This sequence comes from Acidobacteriota bacterium, assembly GCA_003224515.1. GTDB lineage: Bacteria > Acidobacteriota > Terriglobia > Acidiferrales > UBA7541 > Acidiferrum. The sequence goes on along the minus strand of QHZC01000022.1, from coordinate 4,737 downwards.
GCGCGCCGGAGATGAAGAAGTTCGCTCTCGGTCTCCATCCCATCGGCCGTTTTGGAACGCCGATGGAAATCGCGGAAGCCGTCGTGTGGATTTGCTCGGACCGTGCCTCCTTTATGACAGGCCAATCCCTGGTTCTGGATGGTGGCTTCCTGGCGGGGCCCAATCCTCCGAGCTAGCTGGGTCTTGGAATATTTTTCCAACTCAGGGCCAGATTCTTAATAGATTCAAGTCTTAGAGATTCTCCAGTACGAGACTCCGACGCGCGCGCAAGAGCTGAGTGGCGGGAGGGCGGAGACCATGTTATTGATTTCAAAGTCGGCCAGAATTTTGGCGAAACCCACGGCTGAACTGAAAGGAAAACATGAAAAAATCCAATCTTATGCAACTGTGCGTTGTCTTGGCTCTTGTGTTTATAGCCGGCACTATGCTTCGGCCAGCAGAATCCAACCCGAGCACCACCGCTGATTGGCAGACAACCTTGCAACAGCGGCTGCCGCTCTATGGGCACCGGAATTGGATCGTCGTTAGTGATGCGGCCTTCCCGGCTTACTCGCAAAGCGGCATCGAGACGATCGCTGTGAACCAGGATCTACCCTCGGTGCTGAACTATGTGGCCGAGGCCATTTCTTCGTCAAAGCATGTGCGGGCTGCCGCCTTCGTCGACCAGGAACTTAAATTTGTACCGGAAGATGACTACCCTGGGGTCACGCATTTGCGCGAGGAAATCAACCGCGCCTTCGGAAAGAGCAGCCTGTCGAGTATCCCGCACACCGAGGCTCTTTCCAAGATTGACGACGCGGGAAAAACCTTTCGTGTCCTGTTCATCAAGACAAAC
>QHZC01000022.1:2366-3795 GCA_003224515.1 Acidobacteriota bacterium | reverse complement strand
CGGTTACATGACCGATGAAATCGAAAGTAAGATCAGAGATGCAATTGCAGCCACAAACAAGTAAGTGAGTGCATGCACTAATTTTCGAGCGGTTCAGCGTGTCCTTCCGGGACCCACTTAGGAAGCAAATGGCAAGCAAGGGAGTACGTCCCACGCGGTAATCATTAAGAAATCTGCTCAATCGAAGATTCCCACTTTCTTGTATCACGTCGGGAAACGGCACTAGTTTGGCTGGACATTGGCGCCCCGAAAAAATGGTTCAAGCTCTGCGCCGGCGAACTGAAAGAAATTCGGACCCAGGTGGATTCGGAAGGTGCTCTCCAGAAACCCTTCCATGAAGTGCGCGATGCAGTATGCAGCGGTCGAGTTCATGCCGATGACAACAAGCGGGAACGCCCCATTTTATCAAACCCTTCACATCAATCACACAACTGAACGCGGCCAGGAACAAGAAGCAGATGCCTCCGCTGAAGATGGTCCAAGAAGGCGTCCAAATCCGCTTTACCACCGGGCAAATGTTGCGAGTAATGCAGCGCCAGTCCCAGCATAATGCCTGACACTCCGGCAATCGGCATCTTCTTCATGGGGATCTTGGGTCTAGACTCTCGCAACCAGCGTCCCGCGATCAGGCCTAGTGTCATCGTGCAAGCGCTAGGCTCGCACCCCACGTATGATGATGCAAACGCTTGCTTTTCTCCCGGGCAATGACGGTTATCTTGGCGCTCATCAGCGCCTTACCAAACGTTCATCCTACAATCCAGGCCCAGCGGTTGGACTTAGGACGTTCAGAGTAATAACGGAAATCGAGTGTTGAGGGAAAACGACTGCAAAATCCGACCCGGTTTTGATGGTCTTCTGCTGCATTGAAATCGCAGTCGGAGTCGCAAAGCTGTTGGCGGCGGTCATTGAATCCCCGTTGATTGTTTCCATAACGGCGCTGGAAGCCACCTGCACTCCGCCAGCGTGCACTGCCGTGCGTAGGGATTTCTGCCCATTGGTATTAACCGCTTTGATGAAGATGTGCTGACCGTCAGCACTGCGACTCACCACAACATCCAAATAAGGCACGCCTTTGCCCTCCTTGGTTGTATCGAACGCGGGACTGGTCACGCGCGCGGTGAGCCGTTTTGCGCCAAGGTGGAGATTGTAAAGTCTATTGACCAGATATGTTGGCGTTACGAATACGTTATCGTGGCTGGCCTGAATCACGCCCCCGGACCACCCGTTCACCATGTCGGAGACCGCGCTCATAGCAACAATGTCGCTGCGCTCGAATACGTTCATGAGCCGCGCGGCGTATAAGGCAGACTCCATCGAATGCTGGCGTGGCAATGGCAGCGCAGTGTTCCACTCATTGATGGCAAGTTTAATTGTGCGGCCGGGTTCGAGTTCTCTAATGACATCACCGACTTGCTTGTAGAAACGTTCA
>QHZC01000022.1:0-2347 GCA_003224515.1 Acidobacteriota bacterium | reverse complement strand
GATCGCGAGATAGTCGATATGAGACCCCGCGGTCCGCAGGACAGTGCGGTTCCACTCCATATTGTTGTCGCCGACAGCGATTAGCTGTATGGAGGGATCGACGCCGGACATATCCGCGGCGTAGCGTTCGAAGTTCTGGGCATAAATATTGGCGTCGCTGTGCCCACGAACCCAGTCTCCCCAGATCTCGTTGCCAATTTCCCAATACTTCACCTTGAACGGATTTGGACTACCGTTCGCCGCACGCATGGCACCATAGCGCGAAGACACCGGACCATTGGCATACTCAACCCATGCCGCCGCCTCTGCGGCCGTCGCGCCGCGGCCTTCCACATTCACCGTAACCGAGGGTTCCGCGCCCACACTACGGCAGAGACGAACGAATTCATCAGTACCGAAGTCGCTCGGCTCCAGCTCATTTCCCCAGGAAAGGTTCGTCCATGTGAAGCGCTGATCGCGGGGACCAATGCCCCACATCCAGTGATAATCCTGGGCAACGTTCCCGCCTGGCCAGCGAATAAAGGACGGATGCAACGCTTTGATCTTCTGGAAAACGTCGGAGCGCACGCCATCCATGGCATCACCCGGCAACAGAGAAATCTGGTCGAGCCAGAGGCGGCCCTTTCCGCTGAACAGGATGACAATCTTTGCAAGCGCATCGCTCTTTGAAGGAGTTAGAGTGAAGTCGTATTTCTTCCAGTCTCCTGAAACGTCATTGATCTCTGCAGACGAGTAGGTTTGCCCGCCGGTCCTGTCCTCTTCCACCGCAACATGGATGCGAGCCTTGAATCCGTCGGTCCTGATCCAAAGATAACCGCGATAAGGAAGTCCCCGACGAAGGGGGAGGCCAACTTGGTGGATTCCGCGGCGCTGGCCGTCGTCTTCGGCAAGATCCATGCGCAGCGAATGTTCGGCTCTCTCAGGCGTGAACTCCTGACGTATGGGGTAATAGACCGCCTCGTCCCAGCGGAAATGCAGCCCCGGATCATCATTGCGATCATCTGGTTCGCGTTCCCAATCGCGAGGCAGTCCGATCGCGTTGGGTGCTTCGTCGAAACTTCGATCGCGGATCAGTTCTGCGGTCAATCCGCGCTTCACGCCTTCGAACATGAATTCATCGAATTGGCCATAAAGCACCGGGCTTATCTGACCCTCGATCCGATCCGCATGGATATCAATGCGAGCAGGAAGTGAGTCTCGCCGATCTTGGGCTCGAAGCACAGGCTGATTTAAGAAACAGATACCGCAGAGGGTCAAGCTGAACGACAAATGTAAAGCTTTTGCTCTGCCAATCTTCAAAGTTTTCATTAGCTTTGATCGCGAACAACTAAAAAATGTAACACATCAAGCCGCACACGTTTGGCGACATTCTTGCTTGAGAGTCGATCGAACCCTATACTCTCCGCCCAGAATGTGTTGTAAACCTTCATTCGACCTGTGGACTCTATGCCGGACCCTTGGCACGCTATTGCTGTTGTTCTTCGCGACTCGTTCCTGCCGCTCCCAGGAATCCCCGCAGAACGTAGCGATCGAGGTCCATGTCGATCAGCTGGATGGACCAATGATTCCCATCTGGAATTATTTCGGCTACGATGAGCCCAACTACACTTACTCGCTCAACGGTAAGAAATTACTCGGCGAGCTCGCCGCTCTGAGTCCCGTACCGGTCTACATTCGTGTCCACAATCTTCTAACCACCGGCGACGGTTCGGCTTCCTTGAAATGGGGATCCACCAATATCTACACGGAAGACGCAGCGGGGAAGCCGGTATATAGCTGGGTAATTCTGGATCGCATTTTCGATACCTTCCACGCTGCTGGAATCAGGCCTCTGGTCGAAATTGGATTCATGCCCGAAGCGCTTTCCTCGCATCCACAGCCTTACCGCCACAACTTTCCGCAAGGCTCCGTTTTTACCGGGTGGGCCTATCCGCCGAAGGACTATCAGAAATGGGCGGAAGTCGTCTTTCAATTTGTTCGACATCTTCGGGAGCGATACGGCGAGGCGGAAGTAAAAAACTGGCTCTGGGAAGTTTGGAATGAGCCCGATATCGGCTACTGGCAAGGCACTCACGAGGAATTCTTTGAGCTCTATGACTACTCTGTCGACGCCATTCTGCGCGCGTTCCCCGAAGCTCGCGTGGGCGGGCCAGATTCCACCGGCCCTTCGTATCCGAAGGCTGCTGAGTTCTTACGCGTTTTTCTCGATCATTGCGCGCACCAGCGCAACTACGTGCCCGCAAAAACCGGCTCGCGCCTCGATTTCATCGCTTTTCATACCAAGGGCTCACCTAAGTGGCAAGACGGTCACGTCGTAATGGGGATTGCACGCCACCTCGCATCCATT
>QHZC01000707.1 GCA_003224515.1 Acidobacteriota bacterium | reverse complement strand
CGCCAGGTCACTACGGTTGGTTGCGAACCGGAAAGTTTGACTGCCACCCCAGCAGTAGCCGCCAACGAAGAGCTTGCCATTCGAAGCGGGGATTTTCAGCGCATAATCCGCCGCGGCATTCAAATCCGCTGTCACCTGGTCGGGATTCAAGTGGCTCACAGCCTCCATGGTCTTGCCTTCTGCAAAATCGCTGCTACGGCCGCCGTTCGGACCCATGCCGGAGAGAAGATCGGGAGCGACCGCGATGTAACCTGCCGCGGCCACCTGATCCGCCAGATCCTGCACCCAGTCCGTCATCCCAAAAATTTCGTGAATGACCAGCACTACCGGCGTCTTGCCCTTCGATTCGGGATAGACGACAAACGTTTCGACCGAGCGGCCATCGTGCTTGACGGCGACCCACTCGCGGTGGCGCGAAGACTTTTCCAGGGCCGCACGTGCCCAGTCTTGTGCGGCAGCGACTTGCGCTGCGCAAAGAATCAACAAGGAAATCAGAGTGAAGCGTTTCATAGTGTGATTTCTCCCTCAAGAAACATAGCCGGATGGACGCCGGTCAAGATGCGTCCATGCGAGCGATTGCGATAGTAAGACTACGAGTGACAGCTCGCAAGACCCGCAGACCTCGGTGTATCGAGAATGTCCGAGTTTATCGTCGCAGACTTAAAAGTGAAAGACGACACCGTCGGAAACGCGAGGCTGGTTCTGAGTGGCTGCGTGCAAACGAGTCCGGACGTAGTCAATCTGAAAGAGCCTGACCGAAACGAACGGAAGGACCTTAAAGTCGACGCCTACTCCTGCTGCCGCGGCGACCGAAGTGCTCGTGCCAAGGGTAAAAAAAGCAAAATTTGTTGGCGTATCCTGCGATTCTCGAGCGCCTCCGACCAGGATATGGGCAAAAGGAGAAACCTTTGCTGGAAGAGAGACTTGAGGACCGACCAGGAAGGTGTGAACACGCGTACGGGCACCATCCAGAGTGCCATAGTTGCCGCCGAAGTCCGCAACCGCGCCAAGGAAGGGTATCGGTTTGTACTGGAGCGACAACTCCCATGCGTTCAGATTTGCCTGCTGTGGAATAGTCGGCGGAGTGCCGCAATTGGGAGGGCACGGAGTTCCTGGACCGAGAGGCCCGAACTGCCCGACCTGAACAGATGCCCGCAAATAAGAGTAACCACCGAATAGTTCAACTTTATCTTGAGCTTTGGCTGAAACGGCCACACCGGCCACGAGGAACGACAGAACCGGCAGCTTCAGGAACACCAGGGGCCGCAGGGACATGGCCCGTAACATGATTTCGCACCTCACATGCGCGGAGCGGACCGGGTTGAACTATGCGATGCGGAACGCCATGTCAGGAGTTGCCCCCAAAGGAATCTGTGCTTCCTAATCACACAGGCAGGGTTCGTTGACACTGGGGAGCGCGTCCGATACGCTTTCGAGTTTACTCACCTTGAGTCATCGAATCTGAGAGGAATGGACAAACCGCCGCATGGCCGAAGAAAAACTTCCGACCCGCGCACAGGATTTTTCCGAGTGGTACAACCAGCTGGTCGTCAAGGCGCAGCTTGCCGACTACGCGCCGGTGCGCGGCTGCATGATCGTGCGGCCCTACGGCTGGGCGCTGTGGGAAAACATCCAGGAGGCGCTCGACCGCCGCTTCAAGGCCACCGGCCATCAAAACGTGGCGTTCCCGATGCTCATCCCTCGCAGCTTCATAGACAAGGAGAAGCATCACGTCGAAGGGTTTTCGCCCGAGCTTGCCGTCGTCACCATTGGCGGAGGGGAGGAGCTCGCCGAACCTCTGGTCATCCGCCCCACATCGGAGACCATCATCGGCCACATGTGGTCCAAGTGGATCCAGTCGTACCGCGATCTGCCGGTACTCATGAACCAGTGGAACAGCGTGGTTCGCTGGGAATTACGCACGAAACTTTTCCTGCGAACGCTCGAATTTTATTGGCAAGAAGGCCACACCGCGCATGCGACGCGTGAAGAGGCCGAAGCGGAGACGCGCCAGATGCTGGATATCTACGCGCATTTTGCGATAAACGACGCGGCGATTCCCGTAATCCCCGGGAAAAAATCCGATGCCGAGAAATTAGCCGGTGCCGACGTGACTTACTCCATCGAAGCGATGATGGGAGACGGCAAGGCGCTTCAGTCAGGCACCTCGCACTTTCTGGGACAGAATTTTGCCAAAGCCTTCGAGGTCAAATACCTCGACAAGAACGGCCAGTTGCAGCATTGCTGGACGACATCGTGGGGCCTCTCCACACGCATCATTGGCGCCATCATCATGGTCCACGGCGACGATCAGGGTCTGGTCCTGCCGCCGAAGGTTGCGCCTCATCAGGTCGTCATCGTCCCGATCTTCAAGACCGACGAAGAAAAGGTGTCCGTCCTCGACACTGCGCGCAGACTGAAGGCCGGGCTGCTACATGCCAACATCCGTGTGACTCTCGATGAACGCGAAGGTCAGAGCCCCGGCTGGAAATTTAATGATTGGGAGATGCGCGGAGTCCCGCTGCGCGTGGAACTCGGTCCCAAGGACGTCGCCAAACAAGCCGCCGTTCTTGCGCGCCGCGACCGCCCTGGCAGGGAGGGAAAGGTCAGCGCCTCGCTCGCCGGCCTGCCTGCCACCATCGAGCGGTTGCTGGCGGAAATCCAGCAATCGCTTCACGACAAGGCGTTGGCTCTTCGCAAGAGCAACACTCACGATGCGAAAACCTACGATGACCTGAAGAGGGCCGTTGAGAATGGCTTTGCCTTCTCCTTTTGGTGCGGGAGTGCCGATTGCGAAGCCAAAATCAAGGAAGAAACGCGTGCCACCATGCGCTGCATCCCCCTGGAACAGGAGGGTGGAAGCGGGAATTGCGTTTACTGCGGCCGGCCAGCCGCCGCGCGCGCGATCTTCGCCCGAGCCTACTAGGCCCGTTTCTCTCCGGGAACATGTCCCGCGCCAATTTCTCGACTCTCGTTCGCGCCGGTGTTAGCTTTAACAAGTCGAGGACTCACGCCTTGCCGTTTGCAGCCGCGGGCATCCTGCGGCAGGTACGGACCGAGGGGAGACGAATCTAGTGCATTTTGAAGGCACCCGAGATC
>QHZC01000708.1 GCA_003224515.1 Acidobacteriota bacterium | reverse complement strand
GGGCATCTCCGATCTCGAATTCGGCCATGGCCGTACGACGCAATGATTCCAGGTGTCCGCCGCACCCTAACTGCTGGCCCATCTCGTGGGCTACCGACCGTAGGTAGGTTCCCGAGCCAACCCGCGCCCGGAACCGGGCCCGCGCGTCCTCGACACCCAGGATTTCGAATTCCTTGACCTCAACCTGGACCGGTTTCAGCTCGACCGGCTTGTGCTTCCGGGCCAATTTGTAGGCAGGTACCCCGTGGATCTTTTTGGCGGAAAAATGGGGCGGCAACTGCTCGATCACCCCTACAAACCTGGCGGCCAATTTGCCCAGAACCTCAAGTGATGGTTTAACTTCTTGGGCCGCCCCGGTGGGTTCCCCTTCCGCGTCGTAGGTATTGGTGGCAAACCCAAACCGGATCACTCCCTCGTAGCTCTTTTCCGACGTCGTATAAAACTGCGCCAGCCGGGTTAGATTTCCCAATACCAGCGGCAGCACTCCGGTGGCGAGGGGATCGAGAGTGCCGAGGTGCCCGACCGAGCGCTGTCCTAGCAAGCGGCGTACCCGGCTGACCACGTCGTGGGAGGTCAGACCAGCCGGTTTGTCGATGATCAGGACACCGTTCATGGAAGAGTGAGTAATGGAAGAATCGTGTAATTGGTTAAATTCCCGTCCCCGATCGTCTGGTCTGGTAAATTACGAAATTACTCAATGGCCCGCCCCTTCGGAAGCGTCATTCTGGTATGGTGGTGCCGGATAGGATGCCTCCGGCGCAAAGCGCATTCTTAAATTACCAAATTACCCGATGCCTAAATGGTCCAATCTCGCATGATTCCCATCCGAGACGACGCGCCCCGGTCGACCACCCCGTACATCACGTATTTCCTCATCATCCTCAATGTTGTTGTGTTTCTTTACGTAGCCATGCTGGGCGTCGAGAGCCATGCCGCCCTCAATGCCCTGTTATTCCAGTTTGGAGTGGTGCCGCGGGTTGACACCGCCATTCTGAGTGGCAGCACGGAGTTGAGCCCTGCCGCAGGGGTCATTCCCCTTTTCACCTCCATATTTCTGCACGGATCCTGGTTGCATGTCATCGGCAACATGTGGTTCCTCTGGATTTTCGGCGACAACATTGAAGACTACCTGGGCCATTTCAAGTACCTGATCTTCTATCTGTTGAGCGGTCTGGGGGCGGGCATACTGCACATCCTTTTTAATCTGAATTCAGGAGTCCCCAGCGTAGGAGCCAGCGGAGCTATAGCCGGGGTGCTGGGTGGGTACTTCGTCCTCTATCCCAGGGCCCGGGTTCTGACCCTGGTGCCCCTCATCGTCTTCTTCACCTTCTGGTGGCTACCTGCCTGGATTTTCTTGGCTTATTGGTTTGTGATCCAGTTCCTGAGCGGCGCGGCAACCGCCATTGCCGCGACCAGCCAGAGCGGCGGCATTGCGTTCTGGGCGCACGTGGGCGGATTTGGAGCCGGTATCCTGATGATCAAGCTCTTCCCGCCCCGGCCGCGGCGCTATAGCTATGGCACCTGGTAATGGACTGGACCTGGCCCGGGTTGGTATGAGCGCGACATCCGATCTGCCGAAGCCTCACGTACACCAAATTCTGGTCTGCAATCCGCGCCGCAATGCCTTCTTCAAAGCGGCCTCTCCTTTTGGCTCCAATTAGCTCGACCGAACTAGACCCGGCCAACGAGGGTGAAAAGGTTCCATCTGAGGGATTCACGCGTTTGATGCGCAGAAGGTTCAGTTTGAAGGTAACGGTTTGAACGTGGGCGTGATTTGGCCGAGCGGAACCGATCAAGGGAGGACCAGGAAATCGTACCGCACTCGTGCGCATACGCCTGCTGTTACGCGCACCCGCACCCCGAGGCGGGTCGTCTCCTAATCTTTTTTGCACCACAGTCCCGCATTCGAAGATTCACGGACTCTCTTGCTGTGTTCTTCGAGGCCGTGTTTCAATTCCTGGGCAGGTTTCTGCCGCTTTTCAGGATACGGCATCATCATGCGCAGAGCGCCAGACACGCTGTGCGTCATCGGCTGGCACCTCGGGAAACGCCCGATATTTTGAGAGCATGATAAATATTCCCGGCAGCAGCAGGCACAGATTCAGAAGAGACTTCAACCCGGGCATGATGAACACTTCTGTCGCTAGCAGAAACGCCAGCGTTGGCATAAAGTCCGATGCTGTCCTTCTTCTCCACATCACAAGCAGAAGCCCGAGCACAAAAATGCCAGTTAAGCAAAGCCCAATTTGACGACCATAAATGAGGTCGAGCATGCTAGCACCAGTATAGTGGCGGTAGTACTGGATTTGAGCTAGAAAGTCCGGTATCCATCCGGGCAGTGCAATCTCTGCCGCGATGAGGAGCAGGGCCATTGTGCCGGCAAACCCGACTATCAGTTTTTTCCTGTCTGTCCAATGACCTAGGCTCCACAACAGCATCCAGGCAATCGGGAGAATGGAC
>QHZC01000021.1 GCA_003224515.1 Acidobacteriota bacterium | reverse complement strand
CGTCTGCATGTAGCAGATGCCGAGGATGTAGGCGGCATCGACATTGGCGCTGGGAAACCATGTCTGTACCTTTTCAAGCGGCGCTATCGCCTCCGCGGGTCGCCCCGCGAGATAATACGACAGTCCCATCAATTGCACCGCTTCGCTGTCGCCCGGATCTTCCTCCAGGGCCTTCTTGAAGTTCGCCGTGGCCTTCAGATAATCGCCCTTCTTGTAGTAGGTAACTCCCAGCTCGTGAGCCAGCCCCCTCATTCCAGGGTCTTTTGCGGCCAGCCTCTCGAGTTTCGCAATCGCCTCATTGAATTTCCCCTGCTCCGAAAGCCGTCGCGCTTCGGCAAACCCCGGAGCATATGAACCGTCAGGCTGCTGCTTGGTTACCTCTCCTGACCGCGCCGGCAGTAGGTGCGAAATGGCATGCGCCGAGACCACGATGCAGACGGTCAGAAAACCCGTCAAAAGTCCGGTCGGCAAAATGGCCGTCAAATTGCGAACTTTGCGCAAGTGAAAACCCCTAGTGCTGCTAGCTCGGTTCCGATCTTCTATCCCGATGCTTTGGCAACTTCAGAATATGCAAGCTCTCCGTTACTGTTGACGATTCTTCGGATCGCGGTTGATTTGTTCGAGATTCTCGCGCGCCAACTTGTGATGGGGATCGATCCGCAGGGCGCGCTGAAAATGCAACTTGGCCTCGGAGAGCTTGCCCGTTTCGGCCAGAGCGCTGCCCAGGTTGGCCTCGGCGTTAGCATCGTCCGGACGCAAGCGGATGGCAACGCGATAGTGCTCTATTGCTGCGAGGAATCTATCCTGAGAGGCAAGGGCATTTGCCAAGTTGTATTGCGCGTCAAAATTGTCTGGCTGCGCCCGGAGCGCGGCATAAAGATATGGTATGGCTTCGCCGATTCGCCCCGCGGCCATGAGAGACGCGCCCAGGGCATTATTGGCGGTAGCATCTTGAGGGCGAAGACGCACCGCGAGTTCGAAGTTTTGGAGCGCCTCGGCTTGCGCCCCGCGAGTTTGGAGCATGGCCGCGAGGTTGTAGTGCGCTTCGAAGTCGGCAGGATTTTTTTCCAAGTTGTGCCGGGCCATGGTTTCCTGCAGCAACATTCGCGGATCAAAAGATGCATCGGAGGAGGCGCGTGGGAGGACCTGAAGCCACAAGTGAGCCATCTCATCGCTGGCGCGATTTCCGGCGGTGACGCGACGTGGAGGGTCGTTTGGGTTGGCGAGATTATCGCTGGAGTTGTCGTAGATATAGCGCATGGTGATGGTGGTCCCCTTCGGCAGAGGCACCGGATCGGCGTAGCGGTAGACAGCTTGCCAGTTCAAGTCCCATTGCGGGATGTGAATCAGTGTTTTTGTCGAGCCGTCAGGTAGAGTGGCAAGAGCTTGTAGATCCTTGCCGAGATAATGCGCGTGGGGGTAGATCGCGAGCAGATCTACATCGACCGGAAGCGTGAATTCGTCTGTGAGTGCGAAACGTTTTTCGCCAGGTGGGATGTCCAGTTGCCTGTCGTTTTCCAATTGGAGCAGAAGAGGGAAGAGCGTTGCGGGTTTGCCGGTGAAGTATAGGCCAAGACTCGGCTGGATCTTCTCCGGCTTGCCGGAAGGCTGCAGATGCATGTTCAGAACCAGATCAGTGTCTTTGTCCAGGCGCAGTGACATGCCTTCGGGCTCGGGCCTAGGCACTGTGCCGGGTTTCCAGAAGAGGAAGTGGCTGTCCGGATCAAACGATTCCGACTCGATCTTGAGCTCCATGCCGGGGAAACCCCCGCCCGGCCCGGCCTCCAGGCGGCGTGCGGATTGATTCCGATCCACGAGAATGTTCGCATGGTGAACAACGCGTTTGTCGCCGGGCCGGATCTCGACGGCTTTTAGCCAGCGGGTGCGATCGACGGGCGTTCGAAAGATAAAATTCCAATACCTGTCCGTGTCACCCGAGGGAAGAGTGTGCGGTTTTTCCGCTTCGATGATTTCATCCGGACGACCGAGTTGCCAGCCTGGGACAAATTGTGGGGCTGGGCGTAAATCGGCGGGAACGCCCTCAAGCGCCCCCTCCTCGACCCACTTTTGAATGACCGCGATCTGCTCTTCGGACAGGCGGAGTTCGTCGGCAAATCTCAACTCCTGCGGCTCTGGCAGCCACGGAGGCATGAAGCGCTTCGAAACTACCGCGGCGATTTGGCGCGCGCGGGCCTTTGCGTCTGCGTAGGTAAGCAGCGGGAAAGGGCCAGCTTCGCCGGGGCGGTGGCACGGGGCACAGTACCGAAAAAGAATGGGAGCGATATCGCGATTGAAAGTGGCTTGCTGTGCGGCAGGCATGGGGGGCCGTGCCGTGGCACAGCCGTGTTTGGCAAGGGCCGCTGCGGTCGCGGAGCTAATTCCCAGCAAGCAGGCAACGATAGTTCGGCCTGAAGCAGTCATTCGAGGTCCGCGATGTAGCATCCTACGCCTGGCGTACTGGGTGGCGGTGTTTTCCCGCTGAGAGCGGCTTGGATGGCATCGTCGAGTTCGTGTGTCGTGGCGGCGGCACGGGCGCGTCCGAAATCCTGGTACAAGTCATCGATACGACCGTGATAGAGCAGACGATGGTTGGCGTCGAAAACAGCTGCTTCCGGGGTGACCTGGACTTGAGCTCGAGTGACGAGTGCGTGCTGTGGATCGCGCAGCGCCGGGAGTTTGTAGCCGTAGTCGCGCTTATGTTGGCGGATTCTTTTGGCGGAAGCCGTCCTGCTGGGATAAATCGGGCAGTCAGTGCGCACGAAGATGAGAACAACGGGCCTTCCCGAACCCGCCAAAAAGGGATCTGCCGGGGTGCCGTCGAGATGCGGGGCTGTTTTCTGGGCGGCGGGCGAAGAGGGCAATGCTAGAAGGACAGACGTAGCCGGATTGCTCTGTGACGGGGCATTCTCCTTGGACGCATCCGGCACGGGCTCTGGGTTCGCGTTCGATTCGCTGCTAATCGCCAGCAAACAAGCCAGGAAGAGCATTATGGCGCGAATCAGCAAAGGCCATAAGGTAATCGACCAGTGTCTCAGCCTTCTCATTGGCGCGAAGGAAAACTCAAAAATATTATACGTAAGCGGTTCCATATTTGCTATTGGAGCCCATCGACAGCGGCTTTATACTATCTCTACGCTTGAGAGTTCCATGTTTGTTTGCCCGCGCGATCGGAATACTTGGCCATGGAAAATCCAACTTTGTAGCGGCAAACACAATGTGAGTTTGTGGGCCAAACTCATGCGGTCCGGCAGAGATCATCCACGGAGATGGCGTTTTGGAATCTTGCTCTTGGTATTTTTCTCGGCAGGAATGAGGACCGTCGCACAGGAGGCTCTGCCGCCTGCGCTCCAAGCAAAGATTGCCGCAGCCATTCATGAGCTGCAGTCCGGCGATCTTGATTCCGCTGAAAACTCCTTCTCCGATGTGCTGCGGCAAGGGATCAAACATCCGCTCATCTATCACAACCTCGGGGTCATCGCTCTGTTGCGAAGGAATCACGCTGAAGCTGTCACGCGATTTCGTCAAGTGCTTGCTCTTCAACCGGACAACGCTTCTTCGCGCTTGCTTCTCGGTATGAGCTTGCTGGCTCTCAAAAAAAATGCCGAGGCTGTCCGTGAACTCAAGCGGGCCGCTACTTTGTTGCCGGAAGAGCCCCAGGCCCATTTGCAGTTGGCGCGGGCCCACGAAGCCATGGAAAACTGGATTCCCGCGGTTCAAGAATTGCAGAAGCTCGTTCAGTTAGCTCCTCAAGAGCCAGAATATTCTTACCAGCTGTGGCGCGCATGGACCAAGCTCTCGGATTGGTCTTATCGTCAAATCATCGGGCTCAACCCTAATTCCGCGCGCGTCCAGCAGGCCCTGGGCCTTGAGTATGCCGCGCAAGAAAAATACGATCTGGCCCTCGCTGCCTACCAGAAAGCCGCGCGATCTGATCCAAGGCTGCCGGAGATTCATCTGGCAATGGCTCAGATTTACCTGGAAATGAAAAAATTCGATGAGGCGCTTTCGGAAATCGGTCTTGAATTGGAGCTCGTGCCGGAGAGCAAGGCCGCGGCAGAGACAAAAGCAAAAATTGAAGCCGCAAAGGCTGCATTTTCCCCTTGAACGAAGCCACCGGCCGATTTTGGATCGTCGGCCGGTTCTTCACGACGATGGCTCTCGCCGGTGTGACTGGTATCGTTCGAAAAGAATTCGAGAATCGAAGAATGATCATTGTTTTGGTAGAGGAGCCGGTTTTGCTTCCAGGCCTTGCAACTCCGCGCGATTGAGTTCGTTGAATTTCTGAAAGGCGGCCTTGGCTTCTCCGGGACGGCCGAGTTTCGAGTACGCACGGCCAAGCAGTAAGAAGGCTTGCTTCATCCCTGGCTCCATCTGCAGAGAGGCTTTCAATTCTAGGATCGCAGCCGCAAACTGGTCATTCTTAAACAGCGCTTTGCCGAGGGCAAATCGGCCGTCCGCGGAATCCGGAGCCAAGGCGACGGCCTTTTGAAGCCAAGCGATCGCTCGGGGATACTCTTGCGTGTAGGTGTAGCAGACCCCCAGGCCATATGCGATCTCATAGTTCAAAGGGTCAAATTGTTCCGCCTCCGTGTAGTAGCTGATCGCTCCATCAAATTTCATCTGGGACCGCTTTAGATCGGCCAATTCGGTTAACACTTCGACCGAGCGGGGGTTGGCTTTCAGGGCCTTCTGAAATTCTTCCTCCGCTCCACTCTTATTGTCGGCTGTAAGTGCAGCCTCACCCAGGAGCTGGTGGACCAGATCGCTATCGGGCGCCAGAGAGAAAAGCCTCTGAGATTCCCGCTGAGAGAGCTCCCGTGCGGTAAGGGACAGATAATACAAAGCATCGACATTCTTGGGATCGGATGCCAGGGCCTTTTGCAAATCTTCAAAGGCTTGTGGAAACTCGGCCTGAGCAAATTCAACACGCGCCAGAATCACGCGAACAAGCGCGTCGTTGGGAAATCTCCGCAGATGAGCTTTTGCCAGCTCAGATGCCTTTCTGTAATCACCAAGATAGAGCGCTTGGGTGGATTGATTCAGTGCTGATGCCTGCCCGAAGGCGTTGGCGCAATCCGTCGCCAAGAGCAAGAAGAGCGCGCAGGTCCGTAAGATGGATGGCGAATGGCGATTTTTTCGCATAAAGAGGGTTTTTCTCAGGGAGTCTCGAAGCCGCGCACCTCACCGTTGAAAAGGAGTTCCTTCATCTTCTCATCCAGGGGCTTCTGGAGCTCTTCGGAAGAGCTCGATACAAAGTCTGACTGAAAACATTGAATTTTTCCAGGTTGGGCCCGTGCCACGATTAGTACATGAAAAAACGGGGAGCCTTCTGAGGAGGCTCCCCGTCCGGGCGGTAGGGTGTCCCTTTGTCTTGGTTAGAAACTGAGCTTCAGCCCGAACTGCAGTCGGCGCATCTGCGCACCGGGAGTGAGGTCCGTGATGCTGCCCCCGCTGCTACAATCCACGCATCGATCCGGGAGCGCCAGGTTGACGTGGTTGAAAAAGTTGAAGGCCTGGAACTGGAATTGTGCCTTGGCCCTCTCGCCAAAGCTGACCGTCTTGAACAGGCCGGCATTAATGTTAAAGAACTTCGGCCCGCGGAATGCGCCTATACCAGCGTTTCCGAAGCCGTCGAGAGTTGCGGTTTGGCCCCACGACCCGGCCGTCTTGCCAAGTGCATCCAGAGAGACGCCATTGGTCGTCTGATACCAATACCCACTACCCTTCGGATCGCCCGACCGGGTACCGGCCTTAACGCTACCAACTACATCTGGCATGCAAGGACCCTGGTCAATGGAAGCCGAACAATCGTGGAGCCCGGCGGTCCACGGCAATCCGCTTGAAAAGTTAGTGGCCGTATTCAGAGTCCAGCCGCCCACGATGGCATTCGCCAGGGGGCCGACATCCGACACCCACTTCTTACCCTTGCCGACCGGCAAATCATAGACCTGACTAAGAATAAACACATGGTTGCGGTACGACTCATTCGGGCCATAGTTAATTTTCGGGTCTATATTGACGTACCGCGCGAAGCCGACGCCACTGAACGATGTCTGAATGGCGTGTTGGAACGTGTAGCTCGACTGGAACTGCAGCCCATTAGAGAAGCGCTTCTCCGCCTGAATTTGCAGCGCGTTGTACTTGCTGTTTAGGTCGGCCGCCTGTTTACGGTCTCCTCCGGTCCAACCGAAGTTGCCTCCGTAGGGGGCCACACTGGGGAAGGGATACGCGGAAG
>QHZC01000179.1:14908-19581 GCA_003224515.1 Acidobacteriota bacterium | reverse complement strand
ATCCGCGTGCGGACAATATTGTGGTTGTGATCGAAGGCTCCGGACAGCCAGCCGGACCGGCAATGCAGAGGCCGCCAAATAAGGATGGGGTTTAGCCGTGACCGCAACCGCTCCGTCGTCGAAAAGTGCGTGTTTGCCATTCGCCGCTAAGCTTACGGCTCTGTTCTGCTTGCTCACGCTTTCCCTCGTGGCGAACCCCGTCGCTCAGCAGGAAGACCAGGCACTGGCCACGGCCCGCTCCCTTATCCAAGAAAACAAAAACCAGGAAGCGATTATCCAACTGAAGGCGCTGGCAGCAAGCCACCCCGGAACCAAAGGCATCAGCCACGAACTGGGCATCGCTTATTACAACCAGGCGGACTACTTTGAAGCGGCCACGTACCTTGAAGAAGCCCTGCACGAAAATCCCGAAGATCGTGACGCTGCGCAACTCCTAGGGCTGTCCTATTACTTCAGCGGCAAGCCAGCACAAGCCATTCCAGCGCTGGAAAAGGTTCGACTCTGGCATCCCGACGAGAATATTGACGCCATCTATATTCTAGGTCTTTGCTACGTGCTGAAAAGGAACTACCCTGAGGCCCTGGAAACCTTCGCACATCTATACCGTTTGGAGCCCGACTCCGCAGCATCCCACTTGATGTTGGGTCGCATTCTGCTCCGTCAGGGCTTCGATCCTGTCGCTGAGCAGGAGGTGCGCAAGGCGCTGGCGGTTTCACCACACTTGCCGCTCGCCCATTTCACATTGGGAGAGTTCTACGCTTACAACGCTGATTATCCGAAGGCCGCCCAGGAGTTCCAGGAAGAGCTGGACGTCAATCCAGGCTATGCGCCCGCGCTCAACCACCTGGGCGACGCATACTGGCGACTCAAGCGAAACGAGGACGCGGAAAGAGTTCTGCAAGGTTCCATATGGTTGGACGCGACAAGCGGGGAGCCTTACGTGATTCTGGGCAAAGTGTTGATGGCCAAGAAGCAATTTCCGCAAGCCGAACGAACCTTGCAACGCGCGATCGCTGTGGATTCTGGCAACTACACGGCTCACTATCTGCTCGGCCAGCTATACCGGGAGCTAGGCAAAACAACTGCTGCGGAGCGCGAATTGAAAATCGCGGCGCACATGCAACAGCTCCAGGCGCAAAACGCGCCTCGCATTCGATAGTTGAGCCGCCTTAGGGACCTCCGCGCTTCTCCCTGGGAGCTTCGAGTTGCGCTCGGATGATTTTCTCAAACACAGCTTCCGGTTGGGCTCCGCTGAGCAGGATTCCGTTTATAAAAATTCCCGGCGTGCCTTCGACGCCAGCGCGGATCCCATCCTGAAGGTCCTGTTCAATTTGTTTCGTGTATTTGTCACTTGCTAGGCAAGCGTCAAACTGCTTCTCGTCAAGATTCAGACTCTGAGCCATTTCTGCCGCGCCCGCTCGACTGAGCTTATCGCCATTTGCGAACAAAAGGTCATGATACTCCCAAAATTTCCCTTGCTCGGCAGCGCAACGCGAAGCTTCGGCAGCCAGCTCCGCCTGCGAATGTCTCCCGCGAAGCGGAAAGTCTCGGTATGCCAGGCTGACCTGACCCTGGTATTTTTCGAGCAGGTTTTTCAGGGTGCTCTGAACTTTCCTGCAAAATGGGCACTGGAAATCGGAGAATTCAACGATCATTACCGGTGCCTCCGGACTCCCGCGAAGCCGGGCGATGTCGTAGGCGACTTGGACCTTGGCCGGTTGCAGTAAGATCGGCGTCCCATCGTGGTCTTGCAGGCGTTTCAGCAATTCCTGTCGGGTCAGGTGAAGGTCTGACTGGTTTAGGGCGAGTTTATGGCGAATGCTGCCGAGTTCAGGCAGATCCCGGTCGGCGTCACTCCACAGTTTTTCTGCGATGGCTAGCTCCTGGGTTGCGGCGGCAGAATCGCCTTGGTGTTCGGACACCAAACCAAGGGAGTAGTAGCCGCCGGCGTAGGTCGGGTCTTGCTGGATCATTTCGTGGGCGGTGAGCTCGGCCAAAGTCCATTCTTCGGTCTCGTGAGCCCTGCGCGCAATTGAATCAAGCTGGATTAGCGCTTGGCTTCGCGCGTCCGGTCCAGGTGATGCGCGAAGCTGCTCCTCGATTTCCTTCATCAGCGCTACGCCTTCGGCGGATTTTTTTTGCGAGAACAGAATCTCGGCTCGCAAAATCTCGGAATAGGGCCGCAACCGATCAGCCTCGGTCAGGGTAACCAGAACCAGAGCGTCACGGGCTAAAGCCAGCTGCTTCTCGGCCTCATCGACGCGATTCAGGACTACCAGCGCACGGCCCATCAACGTATGCCCTGCAAATCGTGCCATCATCGAGGGACTCTCAGCGAGAATCTGCGATTGCGCGTAAGCCTCTTGTGCACGCCCTCGGGCCAGCAGAAACTCTGGCCACTGCTTGTGGCCGAACTCGGCGAGCTCACCGTGCGCCGGCAGGGAAAACGATTCACGCAGCAGTTGCTCTGCGGCCTTCATTTGTCCCAGCAACTGATAGCACATGGCCAGGAGGCCGAGGTTATGAGGACGATGCCAGTCGTACTCTGCAGGAATGTGCTCGGCATGGTAATAGGCATTCTCCAGCTCGTTCGCTTTGCGAAACTCTTCGATGGCATCCTCAATGCGCCCCGCCCGACGAAGTTCATGCCCGCGCATGTGATGAGCGTGCGGAATTGAGGCGGACACCCGCAAGTACGCCTCGCTGTGGTACAGCGCTTCTTCGGTGCGGCCGATGTTCTCGTAGGAATGAGCCAAATAATGGTGCGCAGCGGAATTGTTGGGAGAAACCGCCAGCGCGGTTTGGTAGAAGGCGATGGAATCCAGGTCCCCAGTCTGGCCGTGTCCCGCCCCCGGGCCTTCGTCGGCAAAGCCTCGCAAAATCCAAAGACCAGGGTCGAGAGGGCTCGCCATCAAAGCGTCGTAAATAGCTTTACGGTAGGCGACGAATTTGTCGAGGTTCTGCTTGTCTTCGAGGAATTCCACCTGGCGGGCGCGGATCTCCATACGCTGACGTTCCACGTGGGTTATCTTGCTGGCGAGCGATTGCGCTTTCTCCAACGCCGCTCGCGCAGCGGGCACGTCTTGCAATTGCACGTAAACATCGCATAGTCCGATATAGGCCGCAGTTAAGAAGGGATCCAGTCGCAGGGCTTGGTGAAAGGAGCGCGCCGCTTCGATCCAAACGTAAGAAGCAAAATAGTTTAATCCCTGATCATAAAAAGCCTGAGCTTCCGCAGAGGACGTCGTCACCTTCTCGTGGAGATTGCCAATGTCGTGCCGAAGCGGGAGCGGCCGCTCGAGGATCTCGTGAGGCACCCAGCCGACAACTTCATGTTCTTTGTGGCCCTCGTGTTGCGCCCGCGCCGACGTTACACCTACAGCCAGCAAGCAGGCTTGCAAGATTGCCAGTCGCGCCACAAGCAACGATGCGTGGCGGTTCCAGGTGTCAAGGTGGACGGTGTTCCTTTTCTTGCCGGTTTGCCGGTGAGCGCCGTCTCGCTGTGAATTCATTCTCAAACTTCGGTTACCTCGACGGAGCGAACGTAGTATCCGGAATCGAGTCGCCTGGTTTCCATGAGTGGATCGGCTACCCTGAGCCGAATCATATAAGTTCCCACAGTTTTAGGCGCCCAGGCATGCGACCAAAAGCTCCAGGGATCATTTGTTGTTTGCAAAAAATCTGCCACTCGGACATAGTCCTCTTCCGGATTAAAGCGTATTTCCAGCGCCTTCACCAGGCGCGACCCTCCCCACAATATCCCAACAACTCGGAACTTGATTCTGCCATCCACAAGCCACTTTTCGACGCGAATTGGCATGGCCGCCTGGTCGATTATCGCCGGCCGGTAATCTCTCGCCAGCTTCGGTGCACCTTGCTGATGTGTTCGCGCGGCAAATTCTTGCATCTGCGATGTCGCCAAGAAATTTTCATCGACAAATGTGATGGCATTTACCCACTTTATCGAAGTGCAGCCATACCAGCCGGGCACAAACAGCCGGACTGGCGCGCCGTGGTCTTTGTTAAGTGGCTGCCCGTTCATCTCGGTGGCCAGAAAGGCCTTGGTAGCCTTGAGTTGCTCAACTGTAAAGACCCAATCCGCGCCGGGAAGGGAGGTGGCGGACCTTGCAGAATAGCTGTCGAAACCAGAGACTACGACTCGGGTCGCCTCCGGTTTGGATTTGCACAACTTCAAGAGGTCGTAAATGGGCACGCCGCCCCATTCAGCAACGCTGATCATTCCGAACCGCGTGGCCCGTGCGTTACCTGAGCATTCCATCAGGTGCAGGCCAGCGGGCCGCGCACTTCTCTTCAAGTCCTCTATGGTAAGAAGTGTGGGCTTATCGACCAGGCCACCTAGCCGGATCTGCCATTCTTTCTCGCTCTCCAGCAAGCGGGAAGCGCAAGTGCGAATGTAGAATCTCTCGGTCGGTGGAACGGGATTTTCAGGGGTCAGTTTACAGAGATCCGAATACAGCCGACCGTCAAGCTCTGATCCAAAGAGGGTTTCAAGGGGTGCGCGGCTCTCGTCAGCAAAATCGAGATTCCCCAGGTGTTTGCCTTCCTTGAAAGCATCCGTTGGGGCCTGTATATTGGCGGCCAGCGTCGGGAATTTGCCAAAGCCGACCAGAAGAGCGCCGCCAGCTACAAATAATGATCTAAGGAAGTCGCGT
>QHZC01000179.1:0-14854 GCA_003224515.1 Acidobacteriota bacterium | reverse complement strand
TCTGCCACCAGCCCACGCAGAAAAAGGGGCCGGGCTTTTTGTCCCGGCCCCTGAGCTACTTGCGGATATGCTCAGTTTCAGAAGTCAAACCGCAGGCCCATCTGAATGTAACGCGGCGAGTTGAATTGCTGGCTGAGAACGCCAAACGTCTGCGGTGACGACACATCGGTGTTCGGCTCGTTGTTCGTTCCAAAGAATGTACTCCCGCCAAACATCGGGTGATTGAAGGCGTTGACGAACTGTACATCGAACCGTGTGGAGAGCCGTTCTGTAATCTGCGTCCTCTTGGCCACCGCCAAGTCAACGTTCCACCTGAACATACCACGAATGGCACCGCCCTCCAACCGATTGTCCGCGAAGGTGGGGTATCGGAACTGTGAAACTACCTGATCCGGATTGGCAAAGGCATTGGGGACGCCGCCCGGCGAGCTGTTCGTCCCCAAATTACCGATCGTCGGATTGTTATGTCTCGATGCGCTGATTGTGCCGGAGGTAGTCCGCAGCAATCCAACGGGATATCCGTTGAAGGGCGTAGAGCCGAACTCCGAAGCGCATGCGTTAAGGTCAACCAGCTCAAGCGGCAGGCCGCTTGCCGCGGTGTAAACACCAGATACGGACCATCCGCCGAGCACCTTGTCTCCTAGCGCGTTTGATCCCCAGTGCTGGCCCTTGCCCATAGGCAAATCATACGTCACGAGCATGTTGAAGGTGTGGCGGCGATCGAATAGCGACGGTGCGTAAGTCCGATTGACGTCAAAGGCATCGGCAACGGCGCAGGTGTTCTCTTGGGTGAAACCGAGATTGTCCAGTGAGTGTGCAAATGTGTAGTTCAGGTCAAATGTCAGACCGTGGGTGGGGCTCTTCCGCAGGCTAACGAACCCGGCATGGTAATTCGAGTAACCCTTGTTCGTGTTCCAGTCAATTCCGCCCACTTGGGTGTTCGTCGCTATCATCGACCCAGTCACGAAATTGGGCTCGACTAGAGCCCAGAAGGCTCCCGCACCGTGGGACGGCCAGTACGGGTTACCATTGTTCTGGTCATATGCGACTGCCGCAGCAGTACAAGACGAGAATGGCGCTTGGCCGGAACCCCATATGGACGCAGCGCCACTACAGAATGGGCTGCTCACGCCCCCAAACATAGCTTCAAACCATGGCTGAACGGCTACGGAACCAGGAGCAACCCCTGATTGAAGCTGAGTCGCGACAGCATCGAAGGCCTGGGCGAAGGTCTGGTTGGTCGCCCTTGCGCCAAACATGGCAGACTTGGGCGTGAACATGTACGGGACGGCGTTGAGGTCGATGTTCATGAACAAGTTGCGAGCGATGCGACCCACGTAACCGACCTCAAGGATCATTTTGCCAGGTAGCTCCCGCTGAATGCTGAAGTCGAACTGGTCCGAACTGCCAATGCGGTTGTGTGGATCGAGACGGGAGTCACTGTTCTCAAATACGCTGTTAACACCCGGGATGATGACCCCATTGAGCGAACTCGCCGACGGGAGCGACGGAGCGCTGACGTGGTTGCCGTCAACACCGATGCGGAAGTTAGTGTTTGGATCTCCGCCGTTATTGCATCCAGTAGGGACGACAAGACCCGTGCTGGGATCGGTTGCTCCGCTCCCCGGGGCTCTGCAAACAGAGAGATCACCAAAGCCAATGCCAAGAGCAGGAGTAAGAACGATCCCGACGCCGTTAATGCGGTCAAAGACCCGCGCCCAACCGGCCCGGATCACGCTCTTCTTGTTTCCAGTCAAGGTTCCCAGGAAACCGTCTGCGAACAAAGGGTTCCAGGCAAGCGCCACTCGCGGCCCGAAGTTCGAGTAATCCGGATCGTAGGGATATTTTCGCCCCGTCGCATTGATCGGCACATAGCCTAACGTCGGATTGACCACGACACCGTTCAATGCACCCTGGCGCTTGGCGTTCAGCAAAGTGCTGGAGTCAATGAGCTGGCCGCTGCTAACGTCGATCATCAAGGCCGTCTTTCCCGTCGGGTCGTATGGCGGCATCTGCACGCCCCAAGTCAGCCCGTACGTCAACGTAAGAGACGGCTTGGGACGCCACGTATCGTTGAAATAGACTTCGTAAGCGTCGACATTCTCCTTCTGGGTGATGTGGGTAAGAGGAGGATTGGGATTAAGGTTACTGTCGCGAGTCAACACTTGAGTGGCGGCGTCCACCAAACCTAGCGCAGAGATGTAGGCGCGTCCCCAAGTGGTGTGCTCGCTACTCTGAAGGCAGTTAGTGGTAATCGCTGGAGCGGGCGGATTAGTGGTGTTATCGGCAGGAGCACAGTCAGGCGGCCTGAAATTCCCAAGGCCGCCGATGTTGTTGAAATTACCGCCCTTGGCCACAAAATAGAGAGGAGTAGTTATACCGCCGGTCACCTTGTCGTCGCGCACATGCAAGAAGTGTTCAATCTGTGCACGACCGCCGAAACTGAAAGCATGCTTGCCCTTGATCCAGGTCAGATTGTCGCTCCAAGTGTAGTCCTGGCCATTCCAGACGCGCTCACGGGCCTGCTGCGTGTTCACGTTGATCGGCACCATGCCGTCCGTTCTGCTTTCTCGCCAAATCTGCAGGGGAGTATCGCTCAACGAGTTCGGGATGACGGCCATTTTCGCGCCCGGAGCAATCCAGGACCACCAGTGCCGCAACCAATTGAAGTGGAACTCGTTGACTAGATTCGGCGTCACGCGTCCGGTCACCCCCGTGACCAGGTATCTGGGCTGGAGCGGCCGGCTGGCGAGGGCGCACACTACACCCTTCTGACAGCCAGGTGCTATACCGCTTATGTCCTCCTGAATATTGGGGGGCTGAATGGCTGAAGTGCTATATCGGTATGAGGCCATGAAGTCCCACTTGTCACTAATCTTGTGGTCTAGACGCAGCACGGCGAAGTGCTCGTTCGAGATATTGGCCTCCGGGCCAGTGAAGTTTGCGGTCCGCAACCCATCTCCGCCAGAGAGGTCATTGGGCAGCGGCATGGTGTTCCACGTTGCCGCTATTGCCGGGCTAACGCCAATTTGTCGCGGATCAAGCGGGTTGCATCCAAGCGACCCAACTGTGCATAGATTTCCACCGCCATCCAGTCCACTTGGCTGCACCGTTTGCCCAGCAAGCGGGTCACCGGGACCCAACGTTACGGCGTTTGGGTTTAGATTGTAAGCAACAATATTGCCACCGAGACAGGTCCCGCCGGTGTCGAAGCCTTTAGCACAGTCCTGAAATTCGAGAACCCCAGCCCTCAATGCTGCCGTTGGGACCAAGCGGGAGAACGCCGCCTGGGTGAAAAAATGACGCTCCTCTTCGTGCAAAAAGAAGAACGTCCGATTCTTCCAGATAGGTCCGCCAATCTTACCGCCGTAGCGGTTGTCCCGCCATTCTGGCTGGGGGATTCCCAGGAAATTCCGAAACCAGTCGTTCGCGTTCAGCTCGTCATTTTGGTGATACCAGTAGCCGGCGCCGTGCCAGTCATTCGTGCCTCGCTTTGTAACCATCTGAACTTCGGCACCAGCAGAACGTGTGAAATCAGATCCGGCATTATTAGTCGCCACGCGGAATTCTTCTAGGCTTTCCACGGGGGTGGGGACAACGGCGCGCGGAGTAGCGACGAAACCAGTGTTGTATCCGCCCCCGCCTTCCATATTGCTGGTGGCATCGCCACCGTCGATCATGAACGTGTTCTGATCGCCGCGCGCCCCTGCAACGGCTCCGCCAGCCTCATTCCCTTCGCCGCTTCCTCCCGGACCGTTAAAGCCAGGAATGGCCGTCGGCTGGAGCAACAACAAGGAAGTAGCGTCGCGGCTCAGAGTCGGCAAGTGAGAGAGTAGATTCGAATCCAGCACGTTGCCCATAGTGGCGTCTAGGGTCTGCAATTGGAGTCCGGTGGCTGTCACCTCCACCGTTTCTGTCATTCCGCCAACTTCCAAACTCACATTAACCAAGGCCGACTTTCCGACTTCAACTCTCACGCCGGTGACTACCGACTGCCGGAAGCCCTTGCCTGAAACCGTAATGGTGTAATTCCCTGGACGCACGGAAGGAAAGGTATAACTACCGTCGCTTCCCGTGATGACCGATGCCTTTGCCTTAGTGTCCACATCTTCCAAATCGACCCTAGCGTTCGGAACGGTAGCACCCGTCCTGTCGGAGACTGTACCCGTCACTGTTGAGGTTGATGCCGTTTGGGCAGAGAGCGAAACGGCCATCGATATAACAACGACGAACATCACAACGACTTGCAAAAACACCCTTACGCGGCGCATGAAGACCTCCTCAATTTAGTGACACTTTGGATTGGCGGAAACCGGTGGGGAAGTAAATCAAAGCTCACACGGCACCCCTCAGATTGGGAAGCACGCTAGCTCAATGTCGCGCCACAAGCAATCTTTATTTAGCCCCGCTTAACGAGCCTCCTTTTTCCGGATTCTTTCGAGCACCATCTTTTCTTGATCCTTTACGCTTGAACGCGTACTTCCTGGTATTTTTAGGGAGTGATTGTCAGCTGTCGGGACAAGGGGACCAGAGAAATTCGCCACCGGGAAACGGGTCAAGGCATTCTCTGGATTTGAGCGATCCGCGCACCTGAAGCTTGATCGTACGGAGGCGGCTACGTCGCGGAGGACCTCGCCGCATTGCCTGGGAACCGTTTTGAAGCGCCGGTAGGCGATGACAAGGGCCAGTCCAGCATCGCATTAACGATCACTGGCGGATTTGCGTTGAGTCGCCGGAGCTATCAAATGTGGAGATTGTTGACTATCACTAGCAGCATCACTATGGCACTGACTGCTATCCATCCCGGTGAACACCTGGCTGAAGAACTGGAAGCACTCGATATCAGCGCGGCTGAACTGGCGCGAAAGATCAATGTGCCGACCAATCGCGTCATGCAAATCTTGAACGGAACGCGCGCCATCACGGGCGATACCACCCTGCGCCCCGTTCATTTCTTTGGCACGAGCGCTCAGTTTTGGCTGAATCTACAGAGCCTCTACGACCTGCGGCTCGCCCAGGAGAAGGTAGGAAAATCCATCAAGGCACTTCCCACGCTAAAACGGCGCGAGCTCGTCCACGCATGAAGGGTTAACACGACGAATTCCGGGAACGCCGCACCTCAGCCTGAAAACTGGTAAGCTCCCCGATCCTATATCCACATCAGCATCCGATGCTCTGCGCTTGGCACCGGGGAAGATGACTTGATCTTCTACGGCGGTGGCCGTAGTAGCGCGCGGTAGGTGTGGGCGCAGAGAACACGGAAATTCCCCCTACGTTGGCCGGTGTACCCAAGCAGCCGATATTCTTCAAAACCTATGTCGAAGGGTGTTGATCCCTCCGGCGGTGAAGGCCGAGCTGGTCCATGCAAACACGCCTGCTATTGTGCGCGCGTGGATTTCGCAGCCTCCCTCATGGTTGGAAGTATGGTTATTCTCATGTGGGGTGTCTCCGGTCATAAGCCTGTCAGACTTGCGCAGCGCCCCAAAATGAGGGCAAAATGAGTACAAGGTAAGTTCAGCGGAGTTGTATCAGCTACAATCGATTGCATCTACAGGCCGAGTTGCGGGTGCGTCTTGCGATTCCGCTCAATGTCTTGCAGTGTGTATTCGAGTTCGACGCCATGGCTCTTCAGAAAGGCATCCACTTCCATGCGGGTCTCGTAACCCAGCAACTGGCGCAGTTGGGCACGCGAAATCTTGCGTTCACGGTACCCTGCCAGAGCCAGAGCCACTGAGAGTTCGTCAGGAAGGGCAATCGTGACATGTCTCAAATGGATATGACTCGCTCGCTTCCAGCGATTGACCCACGCCTACCCGCCTACCCACGCCTCGTTGACGTCAGCCGCCTATCGCCCCTAACATCTTCCTCCAGGGGCGGAGCCCTCTGCTCTTGATCGGCCAAACCATCTCGCACTATCGCATCCTTGAAAAACTCGGTGGCGGAGCCATGGGCGTCGTCTATAAGGCCGAGGATGTCAGACTCGATCGCTTCGTTGCCCTGAAGTTCCTTCCCGATGATATAGCCAGAGATCCTCAGGCACTGAGCCGCTTTCAGCGGGAGGCCAAAACCGCATCGGGCTTGAACCACGCCAACATCTGCATCATTCACGAGATTGACGACCAGGATGGTCAGGCTTTCATTGTTATGGAGTTTCTGGATGGCCAGACCCTGAAACACCGGATCGAAGGCAAGCCCATGCCACTCGAAGAGGTGCTGGACCTAGGAGTCGAGATTGCGGACGCGCTCGATGCAGCCCATGCCCAGGGCATTATTCACCGAGACATCAAGCCGGCGAACATCTTCGTTACAAAGAGCAGACACGCGAAAATTCTCGACTTCGGTCTGGCGAAATTGACCTCCGGCCACGAGTGTGCCGGTTTTTCTGCGATGCCGACAGTTACGACAGACGAACTGCTGACGAGTCCCGGCACGGCAGTAGGCACGATAGCCTACATGTCTCCGGAACAAGCTCGTGGCGAAAAGCTGGATGCGCGGACGGATTTGTTCTCCTTCGGCGCGGTCCTGTACGAGATCGTAGCGGGGCAGAGGGCGTTTCTTGGCAGAACCGCCGCGGTTATCCATGATGCGATTCTGAATCGAACCCCGATTCCCTTAGCACAGCTAAGTCCGAGCCTGCCGCAGAAGCTCGTAGAAATCATCTGCAAGGCGATCGCAAAGGACCGCAATCTGCGCTACCAGAGGGCCGCGGAAATCCGCACTGATTTGCAGCGGTTGAAGCGCGACCCTGATCTGAAGGGCGCCACCAGCTACCCTCGTGCCATCGGCACCGGCCGGAAAATCGTAATTCCCGCCGGGCTGGCCATCGTTGCGCTGGCCGTCGGCGGATGGTTGTACTATGCGCGCCATGCCAATGCCCTGGCCGAGAAGGACACCATTGTTCTCGCTGACTTTGCCAACTCGACGGGTGATCCCGTTTTTGACGGCACACTTCGCCAGGGGCTCGCCGCGCAGCTTGAACAATCGCCCTTCCTCGGCCTTATCTCCGAGTCGCGCGTCCAGCAAACGCTGCGCCTCATGGCTCAGCCCGCGGACGCTCCGCTCACTCCTATCATTGTCCGGGAACTCTGCCAGCGCGCCGGCAGCAAGGCATACGTCGGCGGCTCGATTGCGAGCTTGGGGAGCCAGTATGTTCTGGGCCTTACTGCAGTGAACTGCAGCACCGGCGATTCCCTGGCTGAAGAGCAGGTGACGGCGGATGGAAAAGAAAAGGTCCTGAAAGCACTCGGTGAGGCCTCGACGAGACTGCGCTGGAAGCTGGGCGAGTCGCTGAGCACGGTGGAGAACTTCGATACGCCCATCGAACAGGCCACCACGCCCTCCTTGGAAGCTCTACAAGCTTATAGCCTCGGACGGAAAACGATGGTGGGAAAATCCGACTTTGCCGGGGCCGTGCCTTTCTTTCAGCGCGCCATTCAATTCGACCCGAATTTCGCCATGGCCTATGCCTCCCTCGGCGTGAGCTATTATAATCTGGGCGAAACCAGCCTGGCGGATAAGAACACGCGCAAAGCCTACGAACTGAGCGAGCGCGTCAGCGAACGCGAGAAATTCTACACTGAGTCCCACTACCACTTCTTTGTCACCGGCGACATGGAAAAGGCACGCCAGGCCTATGAACTCTGGGCGCAAACCTACCCGCGAGATTTCGTGCCGCGAGCCAACTTGGGTGGCGTGTACGTGAACCTAGGCCGGCATGAGAAAGCCCTCGGGGAGTTCCGCGAAGCCCTCCGCCTCGAGCCAGGAAGCGCAGGGGCTTACGCCAACCTCGTTGTGGTATACCTCAATCTGAATCGCCTGAAGGAGGCCCGAGCGACGGCCGAAGAAGCGCTAGCGAGAAACCTCGACTCGCCTACGCTGCGCTTCGATCTTTATGGCCTCGCCTTCTTGGAGAATGATTCGACGGGGATGGCCCAGCAGGTGGCCTGGTCTGCCGGCAAGCTGGGTGTAGAAGACGTGCTTCTAGCGGCCCAAGCCGACACGGTCGCCTACTCCGGGCGGTTGGCAAAGGCGCGTGAGTTGTCCCGCCGCGCCGTGGCTTCAGCCAAGAGGGCCGAAGAAAAGGAAACAGCAGCGGGCTACGAAGCCGGTGCTGGCGTGAGGGAAGCCCTGTTCGGCAATGCTACCGAAGCCCGGCATCTGGCAGGGGCGGCGCTCGCGCTTTCGAACGGCCAGGATGTTCAATGCGGAGTGGCACTGGCACTGGCTCTGGTCGGAGATGCAGCCCAGGCGGATAAACTGGCCGACGATTTGGCCAAGCGCTTCCCGGAAGATAGCATTGTGCAGTTTAATTGCGTGCCCACTCTCCGCGCACAAATCGCCCTCAGCCGCGCCGAGCCTTCGAAGGCCACTGCGGTTCTTCAGGCCGCTACTCCGTATGAATTGGCAACACCCAGCAATGGCTCGTTCTCATTCAGTTTGTATCCTGCCTTCGTGCGTGGGGAAGCGTATCTTAGGGCGCATCACCCTACTGAGGCCGCTGCTGAGTTCCAGAAGCTCCTCGACCATCGCGGCCTTGTGGTCATGGAACCCATCGGTGCGCTCGCGCATCTCGGCCGCGCCCGCGCCTATGCCTTGCAGGGCGATTCGGCGAAGGCCCACGCCGCGTATCAGGATTTCCTCACGCGCTGCAAAGGCCGAGTACGCCAAGTTGAAATGACCGTTAGAAATTGAGACTCATGGGGAACCCAACCGGATAGATGTTAGGAAATCCCCTTCCTCTTGGAAACGATCCGGGATGGGGAAGCTGTAATCTGTTTTAATGAAATCTCCCCTAACGCCCCGTTTTTGGACCGCAAGCCACTTTTCTGTGTAACAGATTACGCTGGCACGTGGCTTCAGGCTATCCCGCCGGCTCCTCCGACGTAATCTCATGTATGCGCGCACGAGCGGAATCCATTTTTTATTCGCAAAAACGTCAGAAGGTAGCCGCTGCCGCGGCGGATGCTGCGCGTGCTAAGCTCCATACGTCATGCACTATCATCGGACCCCAATCTCCATCGAGTTACTCTTGGTTGGATTGACTCCTTTGCGTGTGATAGAAATCCCATAGAAGCTAACCCTACCGCATCCGCCGCAACCGCCAGCGACCACCTTCTAACTTACAAGGCTGTTGGGGACTGCCAAGTACTTGATAATACCCAGTAGTCGGACAGATCTCCGGTTGGAATTCCAGGTCGGCTACAACGACCAAATTCGTTGTGTGCTACGGCGCCTTGGCAGGTTCTCGTGAACAATACAACGGGCGGACGTTTGGTGAGGTTTCTGTCGGATAACGCGTCCGCACGTATGCTGCACGTGGTCCTCTACAACTTTAGAGAAACACTGCCGGAGAAACATTGAATCGTTTGCTCAATTTCTCGATGTGGGTCCTGTTGAGGTCGCGTTTCTTGTGCGAGACTTCGGACACGATGCTCTCAGAGCCAAAGATTGGGACCAGGTCTTTCTGCCGGAGATCATTGGCCTCCATAACCGTGCGGACAACTTCCACGGGAGAAGCATCAGGAATGGAATAATGCTCTTCTTCATACGCTTCGATTAAGGTCATCAGAACTTCGGCCTACTTCTCTTCACCCCTTGTAGGATTGTCTTTGCTTGCCAATTTGTCCAACACGGAATTCTTGTCCCGTTTTCATGCGACTAGTTTTATTGGGTAACCTTTAGAGGAAAGGGTAAATTTGAGTCTTTCTGTCAGCGGTAACAGGCTGTATTTTATGTCCCTGGGGCGTTCGCACCCGTGGTTGCCAAGCACAGCATACACCTGAGCCTCGTGGATATTCTGTCGGTCGGGGTAGACAGCATGCATTGGAACTTCGAGGCGATGAGGAAGCAAGTCGAGGCGTGGAAGGGAACAAGCCTTCCGGAAGAATCCGCGAAGTTGGTGATCTATCGGGCCTTTGTGGAGGGCCAGTTGTTCCACCTGCTCATGGCCTCAAACAATGAAAACTAGTGTACTGTATCTAAAATAGCTTTACAACGATGGACCTTGGCGAGGATCTCCCCGACAGTCGCCGTCCAAACGAATGGCTTTGGCTGCTTGTTGTTCTCTTCCAGATATTCCTGGATCGCCCGTTCCAGTTCTTCGACACTGAAAAAGGTCCCGCGGCGGATGCGTTTGTCGGTGAGCTTGCCAAACCAGCGCTCCACCAGATTGAGCCAAGAGGAGCTGGTCGGCGTGAAGTGCAGTCGAAAGCGGCGGTGTTTGGCCAACCAGTTCTTCACCTTGGGATGCTTGTGGGTTCCATAGTTGTCCAGGATCAGATGCAGATCCAAGTCCGGCGGAAATTCACGGTCCAACCGCCGCAAGAATCGCAGGAACTCTTGATGGCGGTGGCGCGGCATACACTCCCCCACCACCGTCCCCTCCAGAACATTCAGGGCCGCGAACAGGGTCGTGGTGCCGTTGCGTTTATAATCGTGAGTCATCGTTCCGCATCGGCCCTTCTTCATGGGCAGACCCGGTTGGGTGCGGTCCAAAGCTTGAATCTGACTCTTCTCATCGACGCACAGCACCAAGGCTTTGTCGGGAGGATTCAGATACAGACCCACCACATCGGTCAACTTCTCCACGAAGCGTTTATCCCGCGATAGCTTGAAACGTCTGGTCCGATGGGGTTCCAGTCCGTGCGCATCCCAGATGCGCTGCACGGTTGCCGGACTGATGCCTTGCGCCGCGGCCATCGTCCGTACGCTCCAGTGCGTCGCTGCCTTGGGCTTGGTTTGCAGCGTGGCCTCCACGATCTGCTTGATCTTCTGAGCTGTAATTTGCGGCTTCCGTCCACGCCCTGGGGCATCATCGACCAACGCGGCTGGCCCGCCCTCCAGGAAGCGTTGTCGCCAAAGGATCACCGTGGGACGACTGGTGTCGAGGTCTCGAGCGATTCTTCGGTTGGCCATTCCCGTCGAGGCCAGCAGCACCAAGCGGGATCGCAAGACCACCTTTTGCGGAGAGTTCCGCGCCGCAATCCAAGACTCAAGAGTCCTGCGTTGCTCGGTTGAGATGGGAAGCGGGTCCGGCACGTCCCACATAGTAGCGCAAGCATGGAGGCGCAAGACATCATTGTCAAGTTATTTGTGATACACAACACTAGCGAGCGCGATTCGCGGCAGATCAGTTCACATTTGCGACAACTCTTAAGAAGCAAGTGAGATTTGGAAGCGCTTCTCATGGGAATATACCAAAAGCTAGTCGACTTGGGGTGTCTATGCGAAACATGACGCAGACATTGGTTTGCGGAATTTGCACTGTTGCCGTGATCGCTTCCGTTGCGTGCAAGAAATCACGGCCGGAAATGGGAACCGTACCGAGCGCGGGAAAGATCAATGCCTGTTCGCTGATCACCAAAGAAGATGCGGAACTAATGATGGGGCCCGGCGCGAAGAAAGTTTTCCACGCGGATTGGAACGAGTGTTACATCATTCAGGCAACGACGCCGGACTCCGACACCAATCGGCCCTCTCCCGAGCACGCTTTTATCGCCCTGCGCGTCTACACGCGAGAGCGCTGGGAAGCCGAAAAGAGTCCGAATCCAACTTCCGATCGCGCAATCAACGGAATCGGCGATGAAGCGATTGACCAGGTCAGCGCCATCGCCTTCCGCAAGAGCGACAATTGTTTTATGCTGTCCGGCTGGCGTAGTTATCTGGATTCTGCCGAGCACCCAGTCGGCGATTTGCCTAACAAGATTTTGTCTCGTCTGTAACCATTGAAAGCACCGGGAGTTCTCCTGAAAGTTTCGAT
Source organism: Acidobacteriota bacterium (assembly GCA_003224515.1). GTDB lineage: Bacteria > Acidobacteriota > Terriglobia > Acidiferrales > UBA7541 > Acidiferrum. The sequence continues at coordinate 3,096 of QHZC01000179.1, read as the reverse complement.
TCTTGCTGCCGCAATTCTGTTTGTGATGTGCGGATGTAAGAGCAAGGCATCGACGGACTCCGCTGCCGAGGCGGACCCTGCCAAACCCAAAGTCTACGAACTTGCCGATGTCAACAAAGAGATGAAGAAAGCCGGCATTCAGTTGGAAAGCTCCCCGGAAGATCTACGGAATTTCTTCAAGGCGCACACCGACTACCAGGTCTGCCAGGACACCAGTTACATGCTCGTCGCAAGAATCCAGAACAGCAAGATCGATCCCAAGGTTCACGACCAATACATCGTCGCTGCTTACAGTGGCGGCAAAATCACCAACCTCGAAGTCGGACCTCCGGAATTTTCCGTCGCCAACCTTCCGAGCTATTGTCACTAAAGCCGACACCAAGAAACTAAGGCCACTGAGACCACTGAACGATGGTGGCTCAATCGCCATGCCACTCCGTTCTACACGACCTTGCTCGCCTTGGGGCTTCGCGTGTATGCGTTGCATTTTGCTACTGGCATTTATGGTTCCGTGATGATCCAAAGCTTTTCGCCTGCGTTGGTGCGGTAGGCGCTACTGTGATTCGTGACTGGCATCTTCGATGCGCGCAGTGGTGCTGAGATCTTTGCAGTGGCTTTGAGCACCTTTGACGACAAAATGCAGGAGTTGCGCGGGCTGTTTAAATCAGTCGTAACGCCCAACGGCGTATCCCTGCCGACGACCATAGCCCCTTTCCGCCAGGAAGCAGTAGGGCTAGCAACACCTGGTACGTCGATGGGGTGAACGGCAACGACAGCAACAACTGCCAGACACCCGAGACCACTTGCAAGACCATCGGGCATGCCATCTCGCTGGCTGCCTCGGGAGATTCGATCATTCTCGCCGCGGCGACCTATGCCGAAAATCTCATCATCGGCCTCAGCTTGAACGTGATTGGTTCTGGCGCTAGCACGACCATCATTGACGGCGGTGGCAAAGGTACCGTCGTCTCTGTCTCAGATGCCGTGGCCAATGTCACACTGTCACAGCTGACGATCCAAAATAGCAGTCCAAGCGGCATCTACAACCTTGGGAGTTTAGAGATAACCAACAGCACCGTCAGGAACAACGGAACAACTTCATTTATAGGAGTTGTGTTAGCTATAGCTTCGGTGCCGGTATCCGCAATGGCGGTGTACTCATCATCATGAACAGCACCATCGCGAACAATTCGATCCATGTTTACTGTTCCGGATCCGGACCATATTGCTTCGCGTTCGGAGACGGAATTTCCAACGAAGGCGCCGGTCGCATGACGATTGTCAACAGCACGCTGAGCGGGAACAGCGTTTCCGGCAAGAAAAACGGAAACCCCTTTGGCTGCTGTGGCGCTATCTTCATGTCCCTCGACAACTACACCTCCCTTACACGATAAACAGCAGCGCGATTGCTGGGAATTCGGCAACCGGGTCCGTCGGCGGCATCACGGGAGTAGCAACCGTAATAAGTAACAGCATTGTGGCGAACAATCTCGGCGGAAATTGCTCTGGCTCTATGGTCTCGCAAGGCTACAACCTCAGCAGCGATGACACATGCAATTTCTCCAACACTGGCGATCTGAACATCTGAACAACCATGACCCCCTGCTTGGGCCCTTGCAGTATAACGGCGGACCGACCCCGACCATGGCTCTCCTATCAGGAAGCCCGGCGATTGATGCAGGCAATCCATCTGGCTGCGCACCGACGGCAAAGGCCATTTGCTGAGGACTGATCAACGCGGAATGCCGCGTCCCGACAAAGAGGACACTGGCGGCTGCGACATGGGAGCTTTTGAGGGTCAGAGCGATTAGCGTGGAATGCCTTTCAGCGCAATCGATTCTACATCGCAAACAGCGGGTGAATCTGACGAACAAGTACCTTCAAGCAACACCGGAGAGGAAGCGCCTGGCGCAGGGGGAAATTGGTGGATGCGATATTGCCGGGTGGTTTGCTGCCGGTGACCAAAGCAACTCTCATTCAGTAGTTGGTGCTGGAGCGTGCATTCTAGGATTCGTTCGAGGGAATGCACGGGGACGGAGTACTTCGACCGCTTATTGGACCCAAACGGACCCAGATTTTTTTATGGGCTTGCCGTAAGTGCTTGAAAATATGGCGGGGACGACGAGACTCGAACTCGCGACCTCTGCCGTGACAGGGCAGCGTGATTTGGTTTTACAACAACTTATAAGACTGCGGGGACTGCCAAAGTTCGCGGAAGTCGCACAAGACACACCAAAGTGTGGGTTGGGTTGTGGGTTGGATAATGATCACTGGAAGCAACGCTTATCTGCGCCTCCTTGCCGTTTTAAAGGCGCTCCTTTGATCTCGAGCACCGAGAAAAATGTGGAGGATATCTGTGCCGCGGCGCGTCTTGCGATAGTAGATTAGGTACTTCCCTGCGGGGAAGCACTTCACGCCGGCAGCGATGTCGCGTGCAGGCTTACCCGCATCTGGATGCTCTCCGAGCAGCCAGAAACGCTCGGTGATCCTGTCAACTACTCGGTCCGCAGTCTCCAGACTCGCCCGATTGGCCCAATACACGAAGATTTCATCCAGATCCCGTTCGGCATCCTCTGAGACACGGTAGCGCATTACTTGCCAGAGGCTTCCCGGGCAAGGAGCTTACGCCCCCTCGCCTTCACTCCATCTGCAAGCTTCTCTAACCCTTCGCGCCCTTCATAGTCGACGAATTTACCCGCCTCTATGCCTTCGATACTGGCACGCACGCGCCGGCGGATGCCGTCAAGCTGCTCCTCAGTAAGGTCGGTGAGGATGTCCTCTGCGGTGGGCTTTGCCAGCCGCAATGCGCGCTCGTCGTCGTCTTCCATGCGTCGCAACGCCTCGCGGACGACTTCACTCGCATTGTTGTAGCGGCCACTTTTTACCTTCTTGCGAACGTAGCCAGCAAGCTGATCGGTAATCGAGACGTTCATTTGGTCCATGGATAGCCTCCTCGCTCTCAATCATTCTCATTCCAAAGTTATCCACAAAATCTACTGATGTCAATCTTTGACATGTTCAACTTACACTACAAAAACGTCACGCCGGAAAAGCCCGGAAGACCATGCACCATCGCACCCGCTTGCCGCAGCGGAT
>QHZC01000178.1 GCA_003224515.1 Acidobacteriota bacterium | reverse complement strand
GTTCTGGGCCGGACAGTCAATCTCGCTTTTAGGCGATCAGATCACGCTTCTCGCGCTCCCCCTTCTGGCCGTCCTCCTCCTACATGCCGGTGCCCAAGAAATGGGGTATCTTACGGCGGCCGGCCTCGTGCCGACCCTCCTGTTCGCGCTCCATGCCGGCGCGTGGGTCGATCGGCGCGGCCGGCGGCGGCAAGTCATGGTTGCGACAGATGTAGGCCGCGCGCTCCTGCTCATGACGATCCCTGTGGCGTACGCGGCTGGCTGGCTCACGGTGAACTATCTCTATGCGGTCGCATTCCTGGTGGGGACACTCAGCGTGCTGTTTATGGTGTCCTACGGCGCCCTCTTTGTCTCCATCGTGCCCCGCGACCGGTACGTGGAAGGAAACGCGATTTTGAACGGGAGCCGGGCGCTGTCGTTTGTGGGCGGCCCGTCTCTCGGCGGATTGCTGGTGCAGATGTTTTCGGCGCCATTTGCGCTCGCGGCCGACGCGCTCTCGTTTCTCGCGTCTGCGTTCTTCCTCGGCCGGATCTCGCCCGCTGAGCCGCCGACTGAAGAGGGCGGCCGCGGTCAGGTCGCCGCAGGCGCTCGTTTCATCATGCAGTCCCCGATCATCCGGGCTTCGCTCGCCGCCGGGGCGACGTTCAACTTCTTCAACTTCATGTTCTCCGCGCTGTTCGTGCTCTATGCCACGCGCGTGCTCGGTGTGCAGCCGGCGATGCTCGGCGCCGTGTTGGGGACCGGTGCAGTCGGCGCGGTGTTCGGATCAACGATCACCGGTTGGTTGGGACGGCGCATCGGCATTGGCCCCACCTGCATCCTCGGATGCGCGCTCTTCCCGCTGCCCTTGGTGCTTGTGCCGGCCGCCGCGGGACCGGCCTTGATGATCCTCGCCTTTCTGTTCGCCGCGCGCTTCGGGTCGGGCCTGGGCGTGATGGTACTCGATATCAGCATGGGATCGATCTTCGCAGCGATCATCCCGCATCGCCTCCGATCCCGTGTCTCCGGAGCGTTCACCGTCGTGAACTATGGCGTTCGGCCCCTCGGCTCACTCGCCGGCGGAGCGCTCGGGAGTACAATCGGACTCCGGCCGACGCTCTGGATCGCGACGCTTGGGGCGATCGCCGGGTTCCTGTGGCTACTTCCATCTCCCCTGCCCCGCCTGAAGACGCTCGACGGACCTGGAGATGATGCGCGCCCCCGAGGCCTTCCTGGTGACGTTACAACAGAATCTGCAGGACTCGCTGGGACGGCTGTAGGCGATCCGATCGGCCCCGTCTAACTGAGGGGGGAAGACCGCAGAGACCTGGAGGAGACGAGCCGATGC
>QHZC01000177.1:1849-9190 GCA_003224515.1 Acidobacteriota bacterium | reverse complement strand
GGAAGTGGGAGAGATTCGTCTGGGCGCCGTGCTCCACGACATCGGCAAGGTGGGCATTCCGGAAAGCATTCTGAATAAGAACGGCCCGCTCAATCCCGAAGAGTGGGAAACGATGAAATCTCACGTAAAGTTTGGCGCGAAGATCCTCGACCCGCTGACGCCGCTCGCGCGTATCCGCGAAATGGTTCTACACCACCACGAATTCTTCGACGGCTCGGGCTATCCCGACGCATTAACCGGTGAGAACATTCCGCTGGGTGCTCGCATCATTGCGATCGCCGACGCCTACGACACAATCACCAGCGACCGCACGTACAAGAAGGCGCGTAACGCCATGGACGCCCTCGCCGAGCTGGAACGCTGCGCGAATGCGCAATTTGACGGAGCCATCGTCGAGCTCTTTGTCCGCACCATGCGGACGCTGCCTAACCCGATCATTGAAGTTGCCGCGACCACCGGCCCGATGCGCGGTAGCTGATTACGCTTCCTCAAAATTCTAACTGAATCAGCGCGCCTCGAGGTCCATGTCCTAGAGCTGCTTGATCAGCACCGAGCTGTCAAAATTGTCGTTGGCAATCGCCGCATTCTTGAAGACGATAGTTACCCGGTAATCCCAACGGCCGTCTTCGGTGGTGTGATAGCGCGGAACGCTCATGCTGACCTTTAGCATGCGGCCCAGCTCGATTTCCCTTTTCAGAACCGGGTAATGGTTCTTTTTGAAGAGCGCCAGGAATTCTTCGGCGTGGCCCCACTTGGCCTTGTAGTAGTACTCCATCACAAAAGGTTGATCTTTTCCTTCGGCGGCCATACCGCCCTGCGGCGCGGCAACTCCGATTGTTGACGACCAAAGAAGCGCCGCCAGCCCCAGCGCAGCCATCGCCAGGCCACGCTTTGCCATTGAGATTGGAATTTGCATTTGGTCTCTCCTTCCCGAGCGCTATCGAGAGTACAGGCCGGGCCACGGGATTTAAACCAAAAAGCAGAGCCAATGCCAATGGGAACGTGTGTAGCTCGTTTCAAATTCCACCACCTGTTATCCTTTCACTGGGGGAGGCCGCATGCAGACTGGATCGGTGCAGTGGATTGGCGAGCAGAAATTCGTAGCGACCAGCCCGTCCGGACATGCGATGACCATCGATTCCGACCGTGCGTCGAACAGGGCGGCCGGCCCGATGGAGCTTGTGCTGCTGGCGTTGGGGGCCTGCACGGCCACCGACGTGGTCATCATCCTGGAAAAGAAGCGGCAGAAGCTGGAATCGCTGGAAGTGATCTGCTCGGGCGAACGTGCGGCGGAGCCGCCCACGGTCTGGACCAATCTGGAAATCCTTTATCGTCTCCGCGGCCGACTCGACGACGTGGCGGTAAAGCACGCCATCCAGCTCAGCGAGGACAAGTACTGCTCCGTTGCGGCCATGCTGAGGAAAACTGCGACCCTTTCATGGCGCTATGAAATTCTTCCGCCGACCGCGTAGCGGCCGGCCCGAACCCTTCGCGGCCTCCGCCTATGCTGTACTAGTAAATATTATAGAAAGACATTCTGGACGGCCCTGTTATCCGGAATTCTGTTCCTGGGATTATTTTCGTTTGTACCGCGGCGTCACGCGTTCCCGCGTAGGCCACGGCGGGAGCGCCCCCAAAATGAGCCAAAGATTCCGCTGTCGAAGATCCCACGTGCGCATCACGCCCCCAAACTGGAAGATTTCCTGGAGAACCATCCGCGCGAGGCGGAATTGACGGTCACCGATTTCCGCCAGCAACACTTCGAGTGACGGTACGCCGGCTTACGGGATCCACTACCGCTTACCTCTCCTACGACGACAAAAACCTTTACACCGTCTTCGTTTGCCACGATGAAGCAGGCCAAGTCCGGGCACATCTTTCCAAGGGCGAGGCCTCCGATCAGGACGACGACGGCGTGGGTGTGCTGCTGGACACCTTTCGGGATTTTAACCGCGCGTATTTCTTTTACTCCAATCCCCCCGGGGTGCAGATTTACTACCGCTTGGGAACGCGCGCCGGTTGGACAACTCCGCCTTTTTCTCCTGGCCGGAGCATTTTCAACAACTACCTGAATCGGGCTAAGCTGAATTACCAATTCACGAAGGAATTGTCGTTGCGGTTGATCCTGGATTACAACGCCACGATCGCCAACACGAACCTGCTGGACCTGCAGACCAACCTCGGCAGCTACGACGGAGGGCCCATGGCGCCGACCAAGCAATTACGACCGATGTGCTTTTGACGTATCTGCTGCACCCGGGGACGGGCGTGTATCTGGGCTATAACAACAGCTACAGCGACCTCGCGCTGCATCCCGGGACGCCTTTTGTAACGGCACAGGGCGCGCCAAACAATTCCACGAGCCGGCTTTTTTCATCAAATTGAGTTACCTCCTGCGGTTCTAAAGAGAACCGGACTGCGCCTTGTAACCCCAAGGCGCAATCGCATAAAATTCAACTTCTTTGTTTGGTATATGAAAGCACAGGAAAATCATGTCCCACCGCATCGCGGCAAAAATTACGGGTGTAGCCGGTTACGTTCCGCCGAAGGTGATGACCAACGGGGATCTGGAGAAAATCGTCGAAACGAACGATGAATGGATCCGCACGCGCACCGGCATCCGGGAACGCCACATCGCGGAGAAGGGCACGGCCACGTCGCACATGGCCACGGAAGCCGCAAAGTCGGTGCTGGCCGAAACCAGCACGGATCCCGCGGATATCGACCTGATTGTGCTCGCCAGTGTTACACCGGACATGTTTTTTCCCGCCACCGCCTGCCTGGTGCAGGAACGCATTGGCGCGAAGAAGGCGTGGGGCTTCGACCTGTCCGCGGCGTGCTCCGGCTTTGCCTACGCCATGACCGTCGGCGCGCAGTTCGTCGGCGCGGGCACGCACAAGAAAGTGCTGGTCATCGGCAGCGATACGATGAGTTCCATTCTGGACTATAAGGATCGCGCGACCTGTGTGCTGTTCGGCGATGGCGCGGGGGCGGCGCTGCTCGAGTCGGCGGGCCCAAACGAAGGCATCCTTGATTTCCAGCACGACGTGGATGGCTCAGGGGGAGCATTTCTCTACATGCCAGCCGGCGGGTCGCTCCATCCGGCCAGTTTCGAGACGATCGAAAAGCGCATGCACTACGTTCACCAGGAAGGTTCGCAGGTTTTCAAATATGCCGTGCGGCGGATGGCGGACATGGCGGCGCATCTCCTTGAAAAAAATGGCTTTACAAAGGACGACATGAAGCTGCTGGTGCCGCACCAAGCCAATCTGCGCATCATTCGAGCCACCCAGGAGCGGCTGGGCGTCGACGATTCCAAGGTGCTGGTAAACATCGACCGGTATGGCAACACCACGGCGGGGACGATTCCTCTGGGCCTGCGCGATGCGGTGGAACAAGGCCGCCTGCACAAGGGCGACTTGGTGCTGATTGTCACCGTAGGCGCAGGCTACACCACTGGCGGCGTCCTGCTGCGCTGGGCATATTGACCGCGGTCGTGGTTGTGCAGCCGGGGATAGACAGGTCCGCTTGGGGCTGGCCAGTTTCCGCAAAACAGGCCGGACTCTAGTTTTTCCATCCACAAAAAGCCGCTCGGAAGAATCCGCACACTGCTTTTGTTGACCGGCGGCGGCTAGAAACGCAAAGCAAACTGCATGACGCGATTGCCGTTGGCCGGGGCGGTGATGTGCCCAAAGGTGCTGTCGTTGAGATTGGCGGAAGGATCCGCGAAGTTGGTGTGGTTAAACGTATTGTTAGCCTCGGCACGGAATTGGAGAATGTGCTTTTCGGACCAAGGCATGAAGAAGCGCTTCCCCAGTGATGCATCAAAATTGACAAACTTGGGGAGTTATTGCGGTTTCCGATCTGACCCGGCAATGGATTGCTGAGGGCCGCAGGAGCTGCAGTCTGATCCGCGAAATACTGGATGGTCCCGTCGGTATCAGTGTGAATGTCGCGGGAAACAGCGGATCGATTACCGGTCAGGACTGCGGGGCTATCAAAGACAAATCCGACCGGGAATGTTCCGGTATTGGTGCTGAAGGCAAAGCCAGAATGGGCAGAGAATCACCTCTACAGATGGGGCCGACCTTGCGTTCTTTTAATCACAAGACACATGCGCGGCAATCCAATTGAGGTGTTGGGGCCAAGAGCCTACGATCTCTATGGATTCCGGAGCGTCTTGCCGTCGAATTAGCAGGAGCTCAGCGAGGCGTCGAGGTCCAGGTTGGCCTGAAGGCGGCGATCCACCTGATCGGCGGCGTAACGGACGCAGACGATACGTTCACGTTTGCTCCAAACGGCGAAAGCGGGAATCGTCTCGCCGAGGAATACGTCGAGGCCTTCGATGAAGCGGTAATAGAGACGCACCAAACCCAATCCGCTGCGATTTGGATAGAGATCAGGAGTCAAATAATGCAGGCCAGACAAGGTCGGGAAATCCTCTGGTGTAAGGCGCCCATTCTCTACCTGAGCAGCAACCAGCACTCGGTCAGAAACCGGCTGAGCTGCAACGCTCGCCAGGACCGCCCGCCAATAATAGAGGGCGAACTGAGAAAGGGCTACAATCGAGATCAGGAGTAGCATGGCGCTAAACATCCCTCAGCCTCTAAAGGGATTCTGCCAGGGAAGAAAATAGATGCCAATAGCCCCAAAGTACCAGTGGGCTGGAGCCCCCGGATATAACCCCTTGGCATCATATGGTCTAGGCGAGGAATAGGGAGAAGGCTTGCCGGGAGGGCTCGGGGCGCCTATCCTCCGTGCAGACAAGGGTTTAGAAAGGAGATGGGGGTCATGCGGTGGCAGTGGCACTGGCAATGGGTGCCTTCCTCCTTGTACAGAGACAGCTCCTCGCCAATCCCGCCGATGAGCGCAGGACCGACCGGGAATCGATCAAGGCTGTTCTAAGCGGGCAGCAAACCGCGTGGAACCGTGGCGATGTGGACGCATTTCTGGTGGGCTATTGGCGTTCGCCAGAGCTGACCTTTTCCAGCAGCAGCGGGGTGTCGCGAGGATGGGATGGCGTGCGGACGCGATACAAGAAGAATTATCCAGACAGAGGCGCGATGGGACAGCTGGATTTTTCGGAGTTAGAGTTTCAATTTTTGGGGCCGGAGGCAGCGCTCGTCCTAGGGCGGTGGCATTTGAAGCGGGAAAAAGATGACCTCGGGGGAGTGTTTACGCTGGTGTGGCAGCGCTTCCCGGACGGATGGAAGATCATTCACGACCACACTAGTGTCGTAGCGCCATCGAAGGCCAACCGGTAGCCAGGCGTCAGAGAATTTCCAGGATTTCTTCATAGCGTTTGAAAGGTGGAATCAAGTACGCGCCGGCGAGCTCGGTGCGGGCCCAGGCGAGCATTTCGCGGGCTACTTTGAAACCGCGATCGCGCGCGCCGGTCCCGGCGGCTTCCATCGTTTTCAGCAGCGGCTCGGGGATCACCATGCCGGGGACTTCGTTGTTCAGTCGCAGGGCCTGCTTGTAGCTGTTGAGCGGCCAGATGCCGATCAACACCGGGATCACCGGCTTGCCGCCGAGTTTTTTCAGGAAGGCGTTCCAGTGTTCGGGGTCGAAGAGCGGCTGAGTCATCGCGAAATGCGCGCCGGCTTCGACCTTGGCGTGGAAGCGCTCGATTTCGTTGTCGAGATCGTCGGCGACGGGATTAAGGGCCACGCCAATTGTAAAATTCGTGGAACCTCCGAGAGTTTTCCCCGCCCAGTCGGTGCCCTGATTCAGCCGGCTCAGGACTTTGACAAGGCCGACGGAATCGACTTCATAGACGCCGCTCGTTTCCGGGTAATCACCGACAGATGGCGGATCACCGGTGATGGCGAGCACATTGCGGACACCCCCGACGGTCCATGCGCCGAGAAGTGCGGCTTGCAGGCCGATGATGTTCTGATCGCGCGTTGTGAGATGGGGAACGGTTTCGACGCCGCGGGCTTCCAGCGCGCCCGCCACGATCAGGGCGTCCATGCCAACGCGGGCCATGGCTCCGCTGTTGACGTCGATGGCATCCACTTTCTTCGAGGCCATAACCTTATCCACCTGCTCGAAGATGCGATCGAGCGAAAGGCCTTTTGGCGGATCGATCTCAACGCACAAAGCAAACTGCCGGGCTTGAAGTTTTCTCCAAAACTTGCTTTCCGGCTCGCGATGGGCAACCGGCGCGGGTCTTAAGACCGTCTCGACGGACTGCGTGACGGGATGGGTTTTCGAGGGTCGAAACGATTTCACCGCTTCGGCCATAGCACGAATATGTGCTGGCGTCGTACCGCAGCAGCCGCCGAGAAGGCGAACGCCGAGCGCCACAGCTTCACGCGCGAAAAGCGCGAAATATTCCGGAGAGGATTTCGGATAGACGATGCGGTCGCCTTCGCGCTTGGGAAAACCGGCGTTGGGCATGCCGCTGACGCGAAGGCCATCGACGGCGGCAAGCTCCTCGAGAATCGGCAGAAGCGCTTGCGGTCCAAGCGTGCAATTCGCGCCGATCACCTGGACGTTCTTATTCTTCAATTGCGCGGCGGCGTCGGCGGGGCGGACATCGCCGTAGGCGGTACCTTCTTCCGCGTAGGTGAGTTGAGCAACGATAGGCAGGCCGGAAAACGAACGAATGGCGTCGATGGCAAGGAGCAATTCTTCGATGTAGGAAAACGTTTCGAGGATGTAAAAGTCGACACCACGCTCTTCGAGCGCGAGCGCCTGTTCGTGAAAAATGTCCTGAATTTCCTCGGGGGACGGGTGGCGCGACTGCACCCCGAGGCCCATCGCGGGCGATTTTCACGCCGCGGCTGTTGAGGCGCTGGACTTCCTCGCCGAGGCCGAGGGGCCCGAGCTTAAAGCGATTCGCGCCAAACGTGTTGGTTTCGACGATATGCGCACCGGCCTCGATGTAAGCCTGGTGGACACGGAATACCGCTTCAGGCTCGGTAGAATTCAGCTCATCGAAGCAGCGCTGCGCACCCACGGCTTCGTGCAGCATCGAGCCCATCGCACCATCGGCGATGAGAATCGAGTCTTTCAGCCGTTCATTGAAATCGTAAATCTTCACAGTTTCTTTATCCTGCTTGCTGAAAATGCGGCAAGGGAAGCGCGCTCAACGCTTCTGTTCCATGAGGCTGGCGACGGTGCTCATGAGGTCGTACTTGGTGAGGATTTCGAAACGAGAGTCGCCCATCTCGACAAAGACCGCCGGATTCTCATGGCTGAGGATGTGGGTGACGCGCTCGACGGGCGCGGTCCTTGGCACCTGCGGCAAGGGCTTGCTCATCACTTCGCGAACGACGAGCTTGCGAAGATCCTTGCCCTGCAAGGCGAGGTTGAGGATTTGGTCTTCGTAAATCG
>QHZC01000177.1:0-1594 GCA_003224515.1 Acidobacteriota bacterium | reverse complement strand
TTCGCTCCGAGATCCTTGGCAACACGCAACGTACCAGAGATGCAACCGCCGCCGGAGCCGCCGGTGAACAGGCCTTCCAGTTTCGCCAGGCGGCGCGCGACGACGAAACATTCCTCGTCATTGACCTGTAGGATGTCGTCCAGGATCTTCAGATTCATAGTCGTGGGGAAGAAATCCTCGCCGATGCCTTCCACAACGTAGGTCTTGGCCTTGATGGTTTGCCCGGTCTTGACGAAATCATAGTAAAGCGAGCCAAAGGGATCGACGCCGATAATTTTTACGCTAGGATTTCTTTCCTTCAGGTATTTTCCCACGCCGCTGATGGTGCCGCCGGTGCCCACACCGTAGACGAAGTGCGTGACCTGGCCTTCGCTGTCCTCCCAAATTTCGGGACCCGTCGTGCGGTAATGAGCTTCGGGATTGCTGGGATTGTCATACTGATTCGGGTAGTAGGAATTTGGAATTTCGCGCGCGAGTTTTTTCGCTACCGAATAGTACCTGCGCGGGTCTTCCGGCTCGACGGCGGTGGGGCACACGACGACTTCGGCGCCAAGGGCTTTCAGGAGATCGACTTTTTCCTTGGATTGCTTGTCGGTGGTCGTAAAGACGCACTTGTAACCGCGAACCGCCGCGACGAGCGCCAGGCCCATGCCGGTATTGCCAGAAGTGCCTTCAATGATCGTGCCACCGGGCTTGAGCAGGCCTTTTTTCTCGGCTTCGTCGATCATGCTGATGCCGATGCGATCTTTCACCGAGCCGCCCGGATTGGTGAATTCCGCTTTGACGTATATTTGCGGCTTCAGACCCTGATTGATGCGGTTCAGGCGCACCAGAGGGGTATGACCAACCGCTTCCAGGATGTTGTTGCACTTCATCAGTCTTCTCGGTTGCTCCGCTGAATTGCTATCAGTTTAGCATCTTCCGGAAGGAGTTCCCCTATTTAGCGGCGCGAACCATTTTCTTACCTCCGAACAAGAAGAGAGTAGATTATTCTTTCCATGATTTCGACAAAAGGGAGACCAAGATGACGCGCCAGAACATTTCGAGCGGTACGCCCTGGGAGCCGATCGTGGGTTACTCGCGGGCGGTAAGGATGGGCAACGTTATTACCGTGTCTGGAACCACCGCGACGGGACCGGATGGAAGGATCGTAGGCCTGGGCGATTTGCGCGCGCAAACGGTGCAAACGATCAAGAATATCGAGGCGGCGCTCGTCAAGGCAGGCGCGAGCCTGAGAGACGTGGTGCGGACGCGAATTTATGTGACAAACATAGTCGAATGGGAAAAGGTTGGGCGAGCACACGGAGAATTTTTTGGAGAGATCCGGCCGGCGACGAGCATGGTGGAAGTGCGCAAGCTGATTGCACCGGAAATGCTCGTGGAGATTGAGGCGGATGCCGTGGTGGAATGGTAAGGCAGGTAAGGGAGACAAAGGAAGTAAAGGAGCCAGGGGAGCAGCGGCCTGGCCTCCATAGCGAGTTGGCAGTCAGCCGGTGAATTTTCATGGCCTCAGAGTTGTACGATTCGTTTATCGCAGACTACTACGACGAGTCGCCAGTCGTGAGCAAGCGGTTCGCGGACGTGGCCTTTTATC
>QHZC01000020.1:11008-13866 GCA_003224515.1 Acidobacteriota bacterium | reverse complement strand
AACGCGAAAGAGACTCCCCTGGCCGGGCTCGCTGTAAACCCGAATGAAGCCCCGTCTGATGTCTGTTACAGAAGCGCTAGGGGCGGCTCGGATGAGACGGCGAGCGGCGCAAGAGAAACGCGGTCAGTCCCGCAAGAAGACCTCCGGTGATGATCACGCCTTCCCAAACGATGCCGGTTGCAAGAACCTGCGATGCCGGCGCACCAAACGGCGCAAGCAAAACCACCAGGGCCGCCTCGCGAACCCCTATGCCACCTTGCGTGATCGGCATGACTGCGGCGATTTTGGCAAGTGGCCACGCGAAGAGCCACACACTCAGCGGCACATCCAGGCCACAAGTAAAACCCAGGAGAGCAGTGAGCAGAACATAGGTGCCCTGTACAGAAGTTCCCAGCAAGCAGCCAAGAATCAGCCGGTGGGGCCGGCGCGAGACTGCGCGGACCGCGTGACGATGTGGCGCGAGCCTGCGTCGGAAACGAATGGATCGGCCGCGCAGGAGCGGCCGGCGCAATGCCACGACAAAACCGAAAAGGATCGCGCTGGCAACAGCGGCGGCAAGAAGCACGTGCTTCGCCGGCGCCTGCAACGGAACGGGCAAGGAACCTGGAAGCAGCATCAGGCCCATCGAGATGAGCGTGAGCTGAGCGGCCACATCGAGAAAGCGGTCCGCTACATTTCCGGTGATCACCGCGGCCGGACCCGGACTGCGAGAAATTCCCACCGCTAATCGTGCGACGTCGCCACCAATAATCGATGGCAGAAAGAGTGCGCCGAATAGCCCGCTGGTGTAGCACTGCGCGCTCGCGGCGAAACTGAGTTGCGCGCCCGCGGAATTCACCACCGTGTGCCACTTGGTGATGCCGCCGGTCAGGGCCACCAGATAAATCAGCAGCACGGCAATAAATCGCGTCAGCGGTACGCGTGACAAAGCGTTGCGCAGCGGAGTTACCGGGAGCAGGTAAAAAAGAATTCCAAGAATCATCAGTGCTGCCGCCCAGCGCGCCACAAGAAAAATCCAGCTCCGACTGGATTTTTGCGGCTGGCAGTCTGCGCTCATTATGGCAAGATCGTCTTCGAGAGGAACAAATTACCCACCGAAGATTTCGTTAATTTTTTCCGCCAGTGTGAAGTCGTAGTCGCTGATGCCCTTCACGCTGTGCGTATTCAAGTCGATGACCACCTTGTTCCACACGTTGAACCATTCCGGATGATGATTCATCGCTTCGGCGACCAGCGCTACGCGCGTCATATTGCCGAAGGCAGTGACGAAATCTTTGCACCTAAACTCACGGTGGAGCTTGCCGTTAACGACGCTCCAGCCCTTTGCCCGGGGCAGCAGTGAGGAAATTTCGGCGTCGGTGAGTTTTTTGGCGGGCATGGCGTAATCCTCCGTGAAGGCTCGTCTTCTTCCAAAACATTATGCAGTGCAAGCCCTGCGCCAGCAACAGCGCCCGTTTCAGCAACGCAGGCTTCCGCGGGTGCGGGCGGTTCGAACGGTTCTTCGTTGAATGCGCGCGGGAATTCCATTATCGTAGAGGTTTCCTTTGAAGCCGACATGCGCGTTGTGCGCGCATGCAAACGGAAAGTGGGGAGCGACGTGAAAAAGAAAATTCGCGCCATCCAGTATGGTGTCGGCCCCATCGGCGCATCCATCGCGCGGCTCATGCGGGAAAAACAAGCGATAGAAATTATCGGCGCCATTGATACCGATGCGGCGAAGATCGGGCGCGACCTCGGCGAAGTGGTCGGCGCTGCGGACGCCCCGTGGGGCGTGAAAGTTTCTGCGGAAGCAAAAGAAGTTCTGGAGCAGGCGGCGGACGTGGTGATCCACTCGACGTCGTCCTCGCTCGCAAAAGTGCTGGATCAGTTACTGCTGTGTCTGGAAGCAGAGTCCTGCATCGTTTCGACTTGCGAGGAGCTGTCGTATCCGTTCCGCACGCATCCGGAACTCGCGGCGAAGTTGGACACCGCGGCGAAGGAGTGGGGCGTGGCGCTGGTCGGCACGGGCGTGAATCCCGGCTTCGTGATGGACAAGCTAGTCGTTACGCTCGCTGCGATTTCGCAGCGGATCGAGCACGCGAAAGCGTTGCGTGTTGTGGACGCGTCGAAGAGGCGGCTGCCGCTGCAGAAAAAAATCGGCGCGGGCATGACGGTTGAGGAATTTCGCGCGCAAGTGAAAGCGGGCGTAATCAAGCACGTCGGCCTGCCGGAGTCTGTGGCCATGGTGGCGGATAGCTTGAATTTGCCCGTCGAGCAAATCACCGAAACGATCGAGCCGAAACTTGCCACTGAGCGCGTGCAGACCGAATATCTGACCATCGAAGCGGGGCAGGCGGCGGGTGTGCACCAGATCGGGCGCGGCCTCTCGAAAGACGGTAAGGAACTCGTGTATCTCGAATTGCAAATGTACGTCGGCGCTAAAGATCCGGCGGACACGATTTCTCTCACGGGCCATCCGAATATCAGCTTGTTGATTCCGGGCGGCTCGCATGGCGACATCGCGACGGCTTCGGTGGTGGTAAATTCCATTCCCGTGATTCTGGATGCGCCGGCGGGGTTGCGTACGGCGCGGGACCTGCCGATCGGCTTCTTTTCGCCGAATGCCAGGCCGTGAGGCGAGCAGTGCTCCTTAGAAAAATCCTGAGTAACAAGGAACGTTTGACGGGCGGACTCTCTTGTCCCTCGTGCGCCTTACCATCCCAATCTGATTGGCGCTAACACCATACCTCCCCCCTGCGATGCATCATCGAACACATTTCGCAGACTCGTATCGCAGAGACTCCAGGAAGCGGTCCGAGATCCCGGTAAACATTTTTGTTGTACAAACACCTTCCTGAACGTTCTTGATCAGGAACGAT
>QHZC01000020.1:7490-10898 GCA_003224515.1 Acidobacteriota bacterium | reverse complement strand
GGGGTGGCCGTGAGATTCCACTTCGCATCCTGGAATTGCAAGCTGGACGTGACGCGAGTGAGTCGACCGCGGAAAGCCTGGCGGCTTAAGGGCGGTCAGCGGTTTGTTGGCGTACCCGGGAAAGGAGGACGGCGGCGAGAGAAAGAGCGCTCACCAGGAGAGGAAACCATACCGGGGAAACCCAGGGCACGGGAATGAGGAACAAGACATCGGGATCGTTGAGCGAAAGAGGCCACCTTACGGTGGCCCAAAGGGCGGCGTAGTAGACCATATCCCAGATGGCAAAGGTCCAAAGGAAAACTGCGGCGCGTGCCCTGGACCTTGCACTGGTAAGCAAGGCAACGCTGAGGAGCATGAGGATGGTGACGGCCTCGCGAAGGACTTCGAGGGTTAGTAGACTTTTGGGGAATTGCCTTATCACTTGGGACTGAACGTAAAACTGTCCCGACATGCGAATAACGTCAGAGAGTGTTCCCTGATATCCGGGCAGCAACCCCATGGCCGCACGGAGATAGACAACAACCACGGCTTCCAAGAATCCGAATGACACCGCGAATGCGCCGCTGACGACCAGCTGCCGCACAGGGATGGGGACGCCGCCGCGGCGCCAGGAGAACCAGGCAAGCAGCGGAACCAGAACGATTGGATGATTTTACTGTGAGTCGAGGCAAAAGAGTTCCAGGAGGCGAAGCGAGGGCATGATCCTTCAGCTCCGCTCAGCATAAATATATCGCGGCCCTGGGAGGAGAAAAGCGCACTGCCAGGAATGGTTGGGCCACAAAAAGCAGGACGCGCAGGCAACTTTGTGGTGACAAGTTGGCAAAATGTATCGTGCTGCTGCGCGACGGGGGCTAACAGACCCGGAGGTGCTTGACGTACTCGATGAGGGGCATGCCGAAGAAATCCGTGACTTTTCCGGTGCGCTCGAAGCCGTTTTTTTCGTAGAAGCGCATGGCGCGCTGGAGCGGCTCGGTGGTGTCGAGTGACACGCGCGTGCACCCTCTGCCGATCAAGTGTTTTTCCATGGCTTGCAGCAAGCGCTGCCGAACGCCGCGCCCGTGACCTTCCGGCGGCACGGCCATTCCACGAAGGTAGCTCTCCGAGGAAGAGACGGCAACGCCGGCGATTGTTCCGGCGACATTGTCCTGGGCATCGACAGCAACCAACACGGTCATGGATGCGAGCCGCTGGGGGGAGCGTTTCCGGCGTCATCACCGTGTCGAGATAGACTTGCGGCGTGTATTGCAAGCGGTGCGGCTCGAATGCGGCGCGGAGACATTGCAAGATAGCGGCAGCGTCTTCGACGATCGCGGGGCGTATCGCGATCTGGCGCGGCGCTGCGCTGGCCGCACGCGGGAGTGAGATTTCTCCATGCCTCCTCCGGAGGCGCAAGCTTAGTATGTTTCTCCAGCAGAATCAGGCTGTTGGCGGAGTCAGTACAAAAATCCAAAATGGAGTGCCCGCTTTGGGGACGTGGATGGGCCAGGGCTGTGAGTCTAGACTTCATGGGCAAAAGCTCGGCGCCTATGCAGCGAGTTTTGAATGATCTCATTGGTCGCGTCGGGGTCAGGGATCAATCTAGCCACGATCCCTCCACTGCGGGCCGCAAGCCGAGCGACCTTCCGGTCGGAATGACAGAAAAAAGCGTGCGGCGGCTCTTCGGTCGTGGTGCTTGGGCGGCCCATTTGCCGAGGTAGACGGAGAGAGCCACCCCGTGGCCGTTGTAGCCGGCGAGGATCATCACCTGTTTGCTGCGAGGATGGTGGCGGAAGATGGGGAGCATTTCTTCAGTGAATAGAATCGGGCCGCCCCAGCGGTGCGTGATGCGCACGGAGGCAAGGACATGGTGCAATTTGCGGACGCGGCTTTCGAGCCAGCGGAGACGCCCCGCAGCTTCGCCTCGGCAAACGTCGTAGCGGTGCAAGTCGCGTGCGTCGTTTTTGATCGAGCGGGCGCCGGTGGGAGCGCGAAAAGGCGTGCTCATGGGGGCGGGGACGAGCCCAGCGCCGAAGATCACGCCGTTCGAATCGAGCAAGCGTCCCCACAGATAGGGAAAGTCCACAGTGTAAAACGGACGGCGCGAGGACAGGCCGATGGCTTTGAGCTGCGCGGCGGATAGTGGGGCGGTGGCAAGCGCAAAGGTGAGTCTCGGAACGGCAGCGGGGCGCAGGCCGGACAATTCCAGGGAGAAGGCGTTGGTGGCGAGAAGGACTTGCTCCGCGCGGATTTCTTTCTGGTGGATGCGGCTGCCGAGGTTGCCGCGGATCCGCAGGCGCACCGGATTCGAGAAGTCCAGCGCGCGAACTTCGGCGTGCTCAACGATTTGGGCTCCGGCGTTTTCTGCCGCGCGCGCCAGGCCGGCGACCACTTTGCCCGGGTCGACCGTGCCTCCCGGCACGAGGCGAACGACTTTCAGCTCGCCGGAGTCGCTCCAGCAAATCGGTGAATGCTTCGCCGGAGCGGAGCGGCCAAGCTCCCAGACGCCAGGAAGCATTAACCGCGAGTCAATGTGGAAAGCGCGGAGAATTTTCTTGTAGCCAGCAAGCACGTCGCCGAGTCCGGGGAGCTCGCCGGCCGCACTTTCTGCGAGCGCCATGCCCCCGGTGCGGCCGCTGGCGCCGTCACCAAGCCCAGCAGACTCAAGCACTACGACGGATTGCCCGGGAGCGAATCGGCGCAACCATGCTGCAGCGGAAAGGCCCGAGAATCCGCCGCCGACAATGGCGAAATCCACGTGGTCGGGAAGGGCCCAGCGAGAGGGGCGGAAGTCAACGGTCCAGGGCGGCGTGCCCCACGGATGAGGTTTGCGCGTCGCGACATTCCGATGACTTTTCGGGCGCATGGCATTTCTTTGATGCAAAGGAGAGGTGGTGGGTGGCGAGAATTTCCTGGACTCCGCAACGATGCGGATTGCGGGAACGGTCTTGCTAACTCCGAGCGATGGTGGTCGTCATGTTATCGGACGGCTATGTCGTCGCGCGACATAGTGGATGCCAAGTTGAGAGTATGGCGGGGAGGCATGATGATTCTCGATCACCCGGTTCTTCCGCTGCTTGGACGGCTGATGATGACGTATATTTTCGCGACGAGCGGGATTGGGAAGGTATTTGGATGGCAGGACAATGCGGCGTACATGAGCACGAGGCATTTGCCGATGATTTCGGTGCTTCTGGCCGTGGCGATGGTAATTGAGGTGGCAGGTTCGGTTTGTCTGGTGATTGGATACCAGGCGCGGATCGCGGCGTTTGTGATGTTCTGGTACACGACGGCGGTAACAGTGCTGTTCCACAACTATTGAGCGGCCAGCGAAGCGATGGCCGGGATGCAGGAGACACACTTTCGCAAAAATCTGGCCATCATAGGCGGGTTGCTGATGCAAGCGTACAGCGGGCCGGGAAAATGGGCGCT
>QHZC01000020.1:0-7483 GCA_003224515.1 Acidobacteriota bacterium | reverse complement strand
TCACGGTTTACCTACGTTCCGTCCTAATACGATAAGCGGGGAGAAGCCGATGCTAGAGGTGATCCTGAAGCGATTTGGGCAAAGCCGGACGAAATTCGGAGGTTTGAGAAGGGCAGGTTCGAGTTGCTGCGGCTCGGCGGAATGACTATCGGCCGCGCGACCTATGAACCGGGATGGAAATGGTCGATGCACGTGGGCCGCGCGCTGGGAGACAAGAGTTGCACGGTGGAGCTTGTCGGCATGGTGCTCTCCGGGCGGGCGGCGATGAATGATGGCCAACGCGAGCGCGAAAAAGCGATGAATGCGGCCGAGAGGCACACCGGGGCAAGTTGCACCGTCCCTCTACCAATAGAAAAGAGCACAACCCTTTCGGCAAGCTCAGGGCTGACAGGCGTGGTTGTGCCACAAAACGCGAGAACAAGGAGAAGGCGACGGCGGCACTGGCGTCAGGTCCGCTGGTGTAATTTCTTTTTGGAGTGGCCCTTTTTGCGATAGAGAATCTGGTCGGCAGCGGCGAGGAGCTCGTCGATAGTCTTGCCATCTCGCGGGTAAACCGCCGTGCCGGTACTTACGGTGACGGGTGGCTCATGGCAACACGCAGGGCGGCATGAGATTCCGTCTCCGGGAGAACGAGAACGAATTCGTCCCCTCCGTAACGCGCAGCGGTGTCCATACCGCGGCAATGAATGCGCAGAATGTTTGCCAGGCGGCAGATGGCTTCGGTTCCCACGAGATGACCGTGGGTGTCATTGATCTTTTTCAGGCCGTCCAAATCAACCAGCACGACTGCAAAGGGGCGCCCGTTGCGTTCGTAACGCTTGATTTCCGAGTCGAGGGCGTCGAGAAGCCGGCGGTAGTTGGCCAGCCCGGTGAGCGGATCGGTAACCGCCAATTGCCGCACGTATTCATCGGCGCGCTTGTGTTCGGCAAATTCGGCGGCGAGTGCCATGGACGTTACGGCCATGATGCCAATAAAGGCTTGCAACAGCAGTAGAGATGTGTTTTGAGACTCCCTTGCAAATGGGCCAAACCCGTGCGAAGTGCCCCAGGTGGCAATCGCCGCCAAGGTGCATATGGCCGTGGCGGCCTGACGGCGGCCAAACCGGAACGCCGCCCAGATCAAGAAAGGAATGCAAAGGTATTCCAAGGGATAATTCTTCAGCGCGCCGGGAAAACGACCGCCAAAGACGATCCAGCTGGTGAAAAAAAGCCCGAGAAATAAGAGAGCCAGCTCGATGAGTTGCTTGCGGCTCCAGTGCAGGCGAGGATTCTCCCACCACAGGACCACGAAAGGAGTGATAACTACTGCGCCGACCGCGTCCCCGAGCCACCATGTTGACCAGATGGAGCCAAAGATGGTCCAGTTCGCAAATCCGGCCAGGGTCAGAGTAGTGACGCCGACAGTGGCGCTGACGGCCGGGCTAGCTATTCCTGCAAGAAACGTAAATTTGAATACATCCTGAGCCCTCTCAAAGGCACGTCGGCCGCCAGCAAAGCGGCTTACCAGGTAGTAGCCGACCACGCCTTCGAGGGTGTTTCCGACAGCGATGCCAAGCGACGTCCCGACGGAGCCGGCGGTGCTCAGGTTTACGAGGTACGCGCCGGCTAGGATAGCGGGCCAAGCGCGGTAACCGAGGATGAGAAAGGCGCAAAGCGCGATGCCCGTGCATGGCCAAACAGCAGTCGCGCTGGCATTCACAAATGCCAGCTTTAGCGCAAATTTACCCGCCGTGAAGTAGACCGCGGCCAGGACCGCGAGAGCGAGCAGATCTCTTAGAAACCGCGAACGGACCGTATTCGGCTCACCGATTCGCAAGGTCTGGGCACGTGGGTTAGGACCGAGGTGGTGCTCCAGCCCAGCTTCGTCCCAAATTCTGGAAAGCTTCGAACGACACTCCCTAACTATTTATCTTACAAAGACTTCCAGAGAAGGGGCAAGAGAAAGCAAGTCAGTTTGCCATATCAATTAAGGGTGGGTAGCAAGCCGCCGGGGATTTCATTTTCAGCATCCGGGCGTATGAGACGGAGAGGGATCTCGCGTGCCAAGGTTGGCAGAACCGGAGCGGCCGTTGAATTGTGGCCTAATGATGCCATCTTCTCGAGCGGAACCTGACAAAACTTACAAATAGCGGGCGGCGAGGTTGCTGGGGAAAAAGGAATCACTGTCGAAAAAATTACGAGTTCCAGTACCCCATAAAAATGGCTGAAATTAATCCCTAATTATCTGAGCCGCCACCACTTAGCAGTTATTTGTTCGATTGGCCGATTCATTGCTCCTTCTGGTGATGTGAGAATTGCACTCGATGAGTGAGAAATATTTTCAGTCGGAGGAAAACAATCGAACCCGATTTTAGGAGGGACTTCATGAATGTTAAGAAGCGATCGACAATGCTGATGATCGCGATACTCGCCTTGGCTCCGCTCTCGTTTGCAAAAGAGGCGGACAAAGCGAAAGCGCAGCGAGACCGTCTACGAAATGCCGATACGGTCATGAAAGAAATTCTCAAAGTTCCCGACAACATTCCGCAGGAGCTGCTGGACAAGGCGCGCTGCGTGGTGGTGATGCCATCGGTGCTCAAAGCGGCGTTCGTTGTAGGGGGCAGTTACGGGCGCGGAACGATGGTCTGCCGCACGGGCCATGATTTTTCTGGTCCGTGGGGTGCACCGGCAATGTATGCGCTGGAAGGCGGCAGCGTGGGCTTGCAGATTGGAGGGGAGGCAACTGACTTCGTTCTTCTGGTCATGAACGATCGCGGAGCGGACAGCCTTTTGCGCAGCAAGGTCAAACTTGGTGCGGATGCATCGGTCGCGGCGGGGCCAGTGGGACGCACTGCGGCAGCGGACACGGACGCCTACATGCGTTCCGAGATTCTGAGTTACTCACGGGCACGAGGGGTGTTCGCGGGCATCTCCCTCGAAGGCTCAACGCTACGCCCGGACAATGACGGCAACCGCAACCTCTACGGTCATGCCGTGACAGCGGCGCAGATCATCAAGGGATCGGAAGTCCAGGCTCCTGCAGCTGCGAGCGATCTGATCGCGGAGTTGCAAAAGATATCCCCAAAGCTAAAGGCTTCGTAGCTCTCGCCAGGCTTGGACGGAGTCCCAGCTCCGGCATCTTCTCCTTCGCATTCGCGGTAAGCGCGCGGGGTAGGTAGGATGCACGGCGCACGACGAAATGAGATCTCAACAAAAACAGTGGAACGCGGCTCATAGACGCGTGCCGGTGCCGATGACGATTTCGAGGGGCATGTTCAACTCCTTGCCATTCCAGAATTTTTTCAGGGCGGCGAAAATTTCTGCTTTTGCCTGAGCCATCTTTTCGGGCGTGAGTTGTTCGATCAGCGGGCGGAAGGGCGCGGCGACTTCGCTGAACTGCTCCCAGTATTCTTCCGCTGATGCCCCCCAACGGCCGGCGATAATGCGGTCTTCCTCATGGACATTGCTGAACCCGGCGGCCTCCAGGGCGCGCCGGAGCCGGTTGCGTTCGCCAAACATGAACAGACTCGGGTCATCGGGATCGGGTGGCGGCGGCGGCACGGGAACGTGCTTTAGAACAATGCCTGCCGTGGCGGTGAAGAAGGGTTGCTCTTTCTTTCCCCAAGCGACGAACGCCGCACGCCCGCCGGGCTTCAACACGCGGAAACATTCGCGGAGCGCTTTGGGGAGGTCCGGAAAAAACATGATGCCGAAGCGGCAGGTGAGGGCGTCGTAGGATTCGCCGGGGAACGGGAGTGACTCGGCATTGGCTTCGCGGAATTCGATGTTGGTGATACCTTTCTTGCGCGCGAGTTCTTCGGCAAGCGATATCATGCCAGGGCCGAGATCGGTCGCGGTCACGCGGCCGGAGGGAGCAACCTCCGCGGCCATCGAAAGCGCAGGATCACCGACGCCACTGGCGAGATCCAGAACGCGCATGCCCGGACGGAGATGGGCGGACTCGAGAATGGCTTCGGTGGCGCCATGTGTGAACGCGGCAATCTGAGCATGCCATTTGCGCCAGGCGGCGACGGTCCTGTCGCCGGTCCACTCTTGGTGCAGATGCTCGCGGAATTTTTGGATTTTTGTCGAATCAGCCGCGCTCATGAGTGACCTCCCCGTCCGCGAAGTGTACCAGTGTGACCGAGAGGGCATCATCTTTTCCAGAATTTCATGACCGCGGAGTAGTCGAGGTCTTCCTTGGCGGCGCCTTTTACGTAGTTGTAGGTTTCGCGAGCGGCGGCGGTGGCAGGCAAGGCGACGCCGAGCTGATTGGCAAGGTCGAGTGCGAGACCGAGATCCTTGTGCATGAGGCGCAGAGGGAAGCTAGGGAAGTATTCACCTTTGAGCAGATTCGGCGCCTTTATGTCCAGGACGCCGGAGCGGGCCATGCTGGATTGCAGGACTTCGACGAGCTTTTCGCCCTGAAGACCAGTTCGGGTGACGAGGGCGAGGGCTTCAGCGAGGGCATCGACCTGGAGCGCGAGGATCAGGTTCATCGCGAGCTTGATGGTTTGGCCGGCGCCGTGAGGGCCGAGGTGAAACCATTTCTTGCCCATCACCCCGAGGATCGGCTCGGCGTCTTTCAACGTGGCTGCGTCGCCGCCGACCATGAAAATCAGCTCGCCTTTCTTGGCGCCCCAGTCACCGCCGGTGACAGGGGCGTCGAGAAAGCGCACACCGCGTTCGGCGCAGGCGGCGGCAATTTTGCGGGCCAGCGACGGGGAAATGGTGCTGGAATCGACATAAATGCCGCCGCGCTGGAGCGCCTCGATGGCGCCGCCGGGTCCCCAGAGGACTTCTTCGAGGGCTGGAGGATCGCTGACCATAGTGAGGAGAAAGTCCGAGGAAGAGGCGACTTCCTGCGGGGATTTGGCGAGCTTGGCTCCGGCGGCGACGAGTTCCTCGGCGCGCGAAGCAGTGCGATTCCAGACAGTTAGAGAGTAGCCGGCCTTGATGAGATTCATGCCCATGGGGCGACCCATCAGACCGAGACCGATCAACCCAATTTTTTTGCTGCCAGCGGAAGATTCCAAAATGGGCCTCCTCGAAAGTGGCGAGCGCAAGACACGCCAGTATTCTCTTCAAATAGAGGACACGATTGTAGCCGAATTGCGAGGTGGACTTCTGGCCCACTTCAGGGGATTCATATCTGCGGGTAGAGTTATTGAACGAGGAAATTCATGGGGTCGAAAAACGCTCTCTGAAGCGAAGGATAAGCGTCCCACCCCGGATCCGATGCAGAAACTACAGAGCCGCCGGCGCTCCTACCGCCTGCAGGATGCGCGTAAAACGCGGCGAACCACGCAGCGGATCGAATTCGTGATGCTGATGGATGAACAGCAACCTTCCATTGTGCTGCTCCAAAGCACTCTCCAGCAAAGTCAGAGCTCTCTCATGATCGCCCAGCACGGTGTAGACGCCAGCCAAATCTACGGGCGAAACATAACGTCGCTTCGCTTCAGATTCCAAGCGACGCAAAATCAAAAGTCCTTCTTTCTTCTCGCCGCCTTCTACGAGCGCCCGAGCCAGGTCGGCTTGTCCTTCGAGCGTTGCCCCTGCGAGGCTCACGCCCTTTTTATATGTGGCAATGGCCTCCGGAAACAGTTTGCGCCACTCATATGCGAAGCCCAAGTGCACGTAGACGCGCATATAGTTCGGATCGAGCGAGATGGTCTTCTTGAACTGTGTCAGCGCTTCGTCGAAACGTCCACCTTTCAAGTACGCT
This sequence comes from Acidobacteriota bacterium, assembly GCA_003224515.1. Taxonomy (GTDB): domain Bacteria; phylum Acidobacteriota; class Terriglobia; order Acidiferrales; family UBA7541; genus Acidiferrum. The sequence continues at coordinate 1,776 of QHZC01000020.1, read as the reverse complement.
AAACCCAGGTGGGAGTTCATGTGCGACGAGAGCGGATCTAATCGCAACAAGAGTTGGGACTCCTCAATCGCTTCCTCGTGGCGCCCCGCCAGCGTGAGGTAGTGAGAGTAGGAGTGATGGCCTTCCTCGTACGTGGGCTTCAGCTCCAGCGCGCGCCTGTATTCGCGATCCGCATCGGCCCACTTCCATTCGTTATAGAACAGCGCGTTGGCCAAGGAAACGTGGGCCTCCGCCAAATCCGGATTGATGCTGAGTGAGCGCAACGCAGCCTGCTTTGACAGGGCGAAGGCCTTTTCAGGAGCCAGATCGGCGTCCGCCCGTTCGGCGTACGCGTCCGCCTGGCCCACGTAGCCTAGCGCGAAATTCGGGTCGAGTTCGATGGCGCGCTGGAAGTACTGCAGTGCCACCGCGACGGTGGCGTCGGTCTTGTTGTCGAGCAGCAAGTGGCGTCCTTTGAGATAAGCCGAGTATGCCTCCCAACTCACTTGCGTGGCCGGCTGAGGCGCGGCGCGGCGCGGGCCCAGCCGGATGTCGATCCGCCGCGCGATCGCCTGGGCCACATCCGATTGCAGCTCGACCACGTCTTTGAAGCCGCGGTCGAAACTCTCCGACCAGACGTGCATCTGGTCGCTCACGGGGATAAGCTGCGCGGTAACGCGCACACGCGCTCCGGCCTCGCGCACGCTTCCTTCCAACACATAGTCGACACCCAGCTCGTGCCCGATCTGGTCGATGCCCTTGGCGCTGTTCTTGTATTTCACCGCCGACGTGCGCGCGATAACGCCAAGCCGGTTCGGATTCATCGCGCCGAGCTGTGAAATCATCTCTTCCGTCATGCCATGAGCGAAAAACTCCTGGCTCGGGTCTCCTGTCAGGTTCTGGAAGGGCAGCACAACTATGCGCATCTGTGCCGCCGGACGCTTTGGCGTCGCGAAGCGATAGGCAATCACCGCGGCAATCAACAGCACCACGGCGCCCAGCGCCACCCATGGCCGCGCCGGCGAAGCATGAGGGACCGAAGGTTTGCTCACTGCCGTATGCTTCGCGCTTTCTTCGTGTCCTTGGCGTGGCACCTGCGGTAACGGGGCTTCCGCTGGTGCCTCGGGCGGCGTCTTCGCAATGAACCGATACCCTCGCCGTGGCAGGGTCGCGATGACCCGCGGACGCTCCGCGTCGTCGTTGAGAACCGCACGGATTTGTTTGATGGCCTGGTTGATTGCCAGATCGAAATCGACGAAAGTGTCGCCCGGCCAAACGTGGTCGCGCAACTCCTGACGGGTGATCAGCTCGCCAGGACGGCTTGCAAGGTATGCCAGGATCTTGAATGGCTGGGGTTGCAGCTTTAGAGAGGAGCCCCGTTTCCGTAGTTCTTCGGCAGTGAGGTCGAGTTCGTAGTTCTCGAAACGGATGACATTCGGATTTTGCGTCCCCAGACGCATGGCTGTGATCGCGCTGAGTTGGGATTATAGCCCAAAAACCCCTTTCGCTCGTATGGCTTACCCCATCACGTCTCCATTACTCCTAAAGCATCGGCTAAACATTGCATCACGGAGGACCTCGGTACACCCTGGCCGCCTAGGAGGATACCATGCGTAACATCGAGAATCGCTTTGCACGGCCCACGCTGATCTTTGGCGCTTTGATAGCCATCGGCATCAGCATTTTGCTGCCGGTTCAGGCGCAGTGCCCGGCAACCCCAAACATCTTTCAAACCAGCTTGCTCGAGCAGCCCCAGCCCGGAAAAGAGTTAAGCACCGAACAGCTCCAGCAGATCCT
>QHZC01000182.1:7401-11751 GCA_003224515.1 Acidobacteriota bacterium | reverse complement strand
CATGGTTAGTTCACCCCGCCGAACCGCCGGATGCGAGACCCGCATGTCCGGTCGTGTGGCAGGGGAGAGTGGGCGACCACTTCCCCTATGCCGATTGCAGAAAATGAAGCGGTTTCCTGCTTATCGGTGTCCTCCGCGAGAGCCACCACCATGGAACCCACCTCCCATGCTGCCGTGACTGCCGCTTCCGTGCAACCCTCCGCCCGCGCCACTGCGGAAGCCGTCTCCGTGGAAACCACCGCGATCAAAGCCGCTCCGTCCGCGAAAATCGTGTCCCCTGCCTACGAAACCGTGTCCGTAATAACCAGGGCGTCCATAGAATCCAGGGCGGCGGTAGAAACCCGGCCACCCATAATAGCCGTGGAACCAGGGACCCGCTCCAATGAAAACGCCGCCGACGAAGTAGTCAGGGCCGTAATAGCCGTAGGGCGCGCAGGCATACGGATAAAAGCCATAGTAACCGTAAGCACAGGCCGAAGCCGGGCCCACTCCAACGCCGACCACCACTCTTTGTGCGTGGGCGAATGATGTCGAACCCACGCAGATGCCGAGCAAAGCGAGAATCCTGAGATAACGCATGTTTGGACCCCTTCTGAAGTCCGTTGCTTCAACCGCGGACGACCGCAAAACGTCCCGGTTCTTCAGTTAATAAGCTGAACTACCCACTTCACTAAACCCGTGTGCTTGCCGAAAGTTGCATTCCATTTCACCCCGCAGTGGAACACGGCCATCCACTCGGAACTTGTGTCGTCCGGATGGAGGATTGCTTTTCACCCCCGCCAATGTGAGGATTCTTCCCGTGCCTGGTTCGTCCATGAAAACAGCCATCGAGCCCTTGCCGCCAATCCTTACTGCCCATTTGTTCCCTAAGCTCGATGGCCTGCTCCTAGACCTGTTGCGTTCTCTCGCTCCTGAAGATTGGGAAAAGCAGACGGTTTCTCCGAAGTGGAAGGTCAAAGACGTTGCGGCGCATTTGCTGGACACGCCGCTGCGTGGCGTTTCCATCGGTCGCGACGGCTATGCCGCTGAAAGTCCAGGAATCAACTTACCCGCTGATTTGGGGGCTTTCATCAATCGGTTGAATCAGGAAGGCGTCACTGTCTATCGGCGACTGAGCCCGGCGGTCCTCATTGCGCTGATGGAAGTCGCCACCAAATTATTGGCGGAATACCACGCTTCCCGCGATCCGTATGCAATGGCTCCGTACGGCGTGAGCTGGGCGGGCGAAGAAAAATCCGCAAACTGGTTTGACACCGCGCGGGAATTCACGGAGCGCTGGCATCACCAGCAGCAAATCCGGCTGGCGGCGGACAGGCCCGGTATCATGACTCGCGAACTCTATTATCCCGTTCTGGATTGTTTTCTGCGTGCTCTGCCGTTCACCTATCGGAGCGGTTCCGCAAAGGCTGGAAACTACGCCCAGATCAACGTCTCTGGTGAATGCGGAGGCAATTGGTATTTGTATCGTACTGAAGAGCGGTGGCAGCTCCTCAAGGAACCGTTCGGCGAGAAAGTTTCCGAGACAACCATTCCCCAGGAAATCGCCTGGCTCATCTTCACCAAGGGCATGGACCGTGAGTCCGCGCTTTCTCAGCTGAAAGTCACAGGCGACGTTGCGCTGGGCCTTCACGTTCTTGGGGTGGTCTCTATCGTCGCGTAAGCATGAAAACGTGGCTCGACCAGCGTAATTTTTGGTATGGGTTCGTTGACGACTTGCGCCAGAAACCTCTATAATCAGAGTTTGCCTTTTGCGCTTGGAGGACAGATGTACGCTGTTATTCAGACCGGGGGAAAGCAGTATCGCGTCGCGCCCGGCGACACCATCCGCATTGAGCGGGTCGATGGCAAGGTAGGGGAAAAGGTGAACTTTGGCTCCGTCTTGGCCGTCCATACGGACGACAAGAAGGTCTTGTTGGGCGCCGATGCCGGAAAGGCTTCCGTGACCGGCAAAATCGTCCAGCAGGGGCGCGCGAAAAAACTTACTGTGCTGAAGTTCAAAAAAACCAATCAGTATAAGATTCAGCGCGGCCACCGGCAGAACTATACGGCAGTGCAGGTCAGTGATATCAAGCTGTAACTCTTCACATGGCGCCGGGCTTCAGCCCGGCAGTTTTTCTCGAAAAGGATTACCTCATGGCACATAAGAAAGGCGGCGGCTCCTCTACAAACGGCCGCGATTCGCACGGTCAGAGGCTGGGCGTCAAGCGCTTCGGCGGGCAGCTCGTCAACGCTGGTACGATTCTGGTGCGCCAGCGTGGCACCAAGCACCAGGCCGGGGAAAACGTCGGTCAAGGCAAAGACGACACGCTCTTCGCGCTCGTTACCGGCTTCGTGAAGTTCGAAGACAAGGGCCGCCACGGCCGCTTCATCAGCGTTAAGCCTGCTGAACAAGGCAAGTTCGCTGCGAACTAACCGCATTTGTATAGGCGGAAATTGCCCGCCCGCGTTGCTTCCGCGGTCCGGTCCCGCTGGACCGGGGTTTTTTTGGCGCGGCTATTGCCCGGAGACGCAGCTCAAAGGGCCGCTTGGAAAGAATTTCTTATACGCGCTGCGTCCATGCGCCGGAATGACGGTAAGTCCCGGCACTTTTTCGTGAAGCTCGCTGAGCCGGCCAGCGATCTGGTTTGCTAGAGTCATGTCATTGTCGCTGTCCCGCAAAATCAGAGACTTTTCGGCGCGCTCTTCGAAACCGCGCTCGTCATCGACGGCATCGCCCACGTAGAACAGGCGCCGCGTGGGCGAGAGATTTACGAAAATGCCCACGCTCCCGGGTGTATGACCGCGTAGCGGCACGACGATCACGGAACCGTCTTTGTAAAGGTCAGCACTCTCGTCAAAAGTTTCGTAGGGCGCCGGTTCGAATCGCAAAGTGGGCGCGGCCACAGGCGGAAACTTTTGGGTGTGAGCGGCAATCACGTAGCCTTTGGCCTGAACGCTCGGATCGGCTGCAAATTGCAGCTCTTCGCGGGTGAGCAAGACTGGCAGACGTGGCAGGTCCATCAAGCCGCCGGAGTGGTCCAAATGCGTGTGGGACAGAATCGCCCAGCGCAGCTTTTCCGGATCTTCACCGATGCGGCGCAGCAAATCCGGAAGGGGCACCTTCGGCTTTAGTTGCCCGGCAAGGGATTTGAGTTTTAGCCACGTCGCAAACGGGAACCCGGAAATTTCCTGGTCGTAGTGGCTGGAGCTGCCGGTGTCGATCAGCAGGTCGCCGGCGGGATGCTTTACCAGGACGCTTCCGGCGGTCATGCCGAAAGAAAAGCTGCTGAATGTTTTCGCCGTTTCGACCCAGCAAGCGGAAATCCCGGGGATCGTGGAAATCACTGGCACGGCGCGCGCATGCGGCGCGGCGGGCGGCAGTGGCGCTCGCCGGAAGTAGAGCCCGTATAAGGCGGCCGCCCCAACCGTTACAAAGGCGAAAAGCAGCCGGGCAAGGCGTTTGAGCACGCGCAGCATTAAGGTGCGGCCTTCATTCGGGGATTTCCGGTCGCGATAGTTTGCTTATGTTATCTTTTTCACGGGTGACCGCCTAGCGGTTAACTTTTTGGAGTTTTATTCCTGTGTTCGTGGATGAAGCCAAAATATTCGTGAAGGCCGGCGACGGCGGCAACGGTTGCATGGCCTTCCGACGCGAAAAATACGTGCCGCGCGGCGGTCCCTCCGGCGGTGATGGCGGCCATGGTGGGAGCATCTATCTCGAGGCCAATCCCAACGACAATACCCTGCTGCGCTACCGCTACAATCGCGAATTCAAGGCCGATCGCGGCCGCCACGGAGAAGGTTCCAACCGCGCGGGCCATTCCGGTCAGGATATGATCCTCGAAGTTCCCGTCGGCACATTGGTGTTCGACGACCAAAGCGGTGCGACTATCGCCGATCTCGCCAGTCCTGGCCAGCGCGTCCTGATTGCCCACGGTGGACGCGGTGGACGCGGCAATCAACACTTTGCCAAGCCTTGGCACCAGGCCCCGCGCGAACACGAGGACGGATTTCCCGGCGAACAGCGCCATCTTCGCCTGGAGCTAAAACTTCTGGCCGATGTCGGCCTACTGGGTTACCCCAATGCTGGAAAGTCCACGTTGATTTCCGTTATCTCTGCGGCGCACCCGAAAATCGCCAACTACCCCTTTACCACGCTGGAGCCCAATCTCGGCGTCGTCAACGCCGACGGCGGCACCGGTGGGCACGGCACCGAGCTAGGCCGAACTTTTGTCGTCGCCGATCTGCCCGGCCTTATCGAAGGTGCACACGAAGGCGCGGGCCTTGGCATCCGTTTTCTCCGCCACGTCGAACGCACGCGCCTACTCGTCCATCTGATCGACACGAGCGACTCTAACGCCGACGATCCGG
>QHZC01000182.1:0-7358 GCA_003224515.1 Acidobacteriota bacterium | reverse complement strand
ATCAATGGCGAGCTGGAAGCCTTCAGCGCGTCGCTCATCGAAAAACCCATGATCGTCGTTGCCACCAAGCTGGACGTCACTACCGATCGCACGCGTCTCGAAGCTCTTCAGGATTTTTGCCAGCAGCGCAACCTGGAATTCCACTCCATCTCCGCTGCCGCAGGTGACGGTGTGAAAGATCTCGTCCGGTCCATTGCTGACGTCCTGGACAAGATTCCCCGCCCGGCTCATGATTCCTCCATCGAAACGTTGGCGGCTGAGAGTGAGGACGAGCAACTGTTATCCGCTCCAGTTGACCGCTCGGCGCTCGCCACGAACAAAGAAGAAAATTCGTGAGAGAATTACGTATATCGTCCGCGGCCTTGATTCAATCTGGGCGGTCAACGCTTTCTTGGAAGACTCATTGAGCATAGCGCAAGCGCACCGCACCGCCGCAAAGCACCATCCTCGCCGTATTGCGATTTTCGGCGGTTCCTTCGATCCCATCCACAACGGCCATCTTTCCGTGGCCCGCGCCGCCGACCGGCGCTTCAATTTCGACGAACTTCACTTTATCCCCGCGAGCCGGCCGCCGCACAAGCTGAAGCAACACCTCGCACCCTTCCCACATCGGTTTGCCATGGTTGCGCTTGCCTGTACCGAACATCCGCACTTCGTTCCTTCACTCGCCGAAGCGGGCGAAGACTTCAGCGGCACGCAACTCCACTATTCCGTTGACACCGTGCGCTACTTCCGTAACGTCTACCACGGCCACGGCGATCATCTCTTTTTCATCATTGGTGCCGACGCGTTCCTGGACATCCCCATGTGGAAGGAATACGAAACGCTGCTCGGTCTTTGCGATTTCATCATCGCCAATCGCCCGGGCATCCGCCCGGAAGCCATGCGCCTCGTCATTCCACCGGACTTGATGGCTCGGCCGGACGCAAAAAAGGAAGCCGAGTATCCTTCCCAGGTGGTCGCGCACCTTCACAAGTCCATCATTTATCTGCTTGAAAGCGTCTCCAGCGACGTTTCCGCGACGGATGTCCGGCGCCAAGCGCACCGCGGCCAGTCTATCCATGGGCTTGTTTCCGCGCGCGTCGAGGAATACATTCTCAAACAAGGCCTATACCGGTGAAATTCGAATCCTTGCCGCAGGGCGTCCGCCTTGCCGTCGAAGCCGCACAAGAAAAGAAAGCCGCGGGTATTACCGTGCTCGATCTCACGACCGCGGGCGCCTTCACGGACTATTTTGTGGTCTGCACGGGCTACAGCACACCGCAGGTGCAGGCCATCTGCACGGAAATCGAAGCGCAGCTTTATAAGAATCTCAGCCGCTCGCCCGAACATCGCGAGGGACATCGCTCCGCCGAATGGGCGCTGCTCGATTTTGGCGGCTTTGTCGTGCACGTTTTCAGCGAGCAGGCCAGGCGCTACTACGATCTTCAGCGCCTCTGGCGCATGGCCCCCAAGCTCGATATCCCCGATCAGCCCGACGGTCCTTCCTCCGGACGAAACATGCCGGATTCGCCCTTTGGGCGGGAACACCTTTCCGGCGAAGCCGTTTCCAGCCGGCCGCAGAGCGGTCGTTCGCGGCAATGACTGCGGAACGATTGCCGTGGATCACCGCTGATCCCGCATCGCTCCGCCTCTTTGAACTCGCAGAGAAAATCGCGGTCGCTCCCGCCACCCTCTTGATCACCGGTGAAAGCGGCACCGGTAAGGACCACGTCGCGCGGCTGGTTCATGAACTCGGCCCGCGCCGCGACGCGCCGTTCCTGAAAATCGATTGTGCCAGCCTTCCGCCGCAGCTCGTCGAAAGCGAACTCTTCGGCCATGAGCGCGGCGCTTTTACCGGCGCGGTCGAGCGCAAGCTCGGCCGCTTCGAGCTCGGCGGCAACGGCACCATCGTTCTTGATGAAGTCGCGGCGCTCTCACCCGGAGCGCAAGGCAAGCTCCTGCGCATTTTGCAGGAGCGCACATTCGAACGCCTCGGCGGCACGGAAACCCTGCGCATCGAAGCTCGCCTTATCGCCCTCACTCCGGCTCAACGTTCTTACGCTCACGGTTCCACCGCTCCGCGAGCGCCGCGCCGATATCCTGCCTCTCGCCGACCATCTTCTCGTGACCATTCGCTCCATCCACGCCCGCCCTAGTGCGCAATTGAGCGATTCTGCGCGCCGCATGCTGGCGGCTTACGCCTGGCCCGGCAATGTCCGCGAACTCCGCAACGCTCTCGAGCGCGCGGTGGTTTTCTCGCCTCTGGGCCGCGGCGTAGGGGCCTCCAGGAGTGACTTCCTCGATCCCGAAGATTTTCCGGATACTGTGCGAGCCGCTGCGCCCGGCGCCGCCAGCCCCGTCGCCGGCCTCCGTTCCCTCGAAGAAGTGGAGCGCGAAGTCATCGCTGCCACGCTCGAAGCGACGCATTACCAGATCAGTCGCTCCGCCGCAGCCCTCGGCATCAGCCGCAAAACGCTCCTTGAAAAACGCAAGAAGTATGGTTTGAAATGATGTTGGAACGGCAGAGTCTAGACTCAAAACTCTTCTCGCTGGCAGGAGAATTCTTCTAGTGAACGTTCAACCCCTTAACTTTGATTCTTTCTTACTTACAACTGAAAACTGACGACGGAAGACCTCCCATGCGAATCCGCCTCCTCATGCTCGGCAAAAGTCGCCGCCCCGAAATGCGCGCCATCCTCGATGACTACGTAAAACGCATCAGCCGCTCGTGTCCCGTGGAAATCACCGAAGTCCGCGACGTCCCTGCCGCCCTCAAAAAACTCGACGCCGAGCGCGCCGCGACTGTCGTCCTGCTCGACGTTGCCGGAAAGAATCTCGATTCAAACGCCCTCGCCAAATGGCTCGGCGAACTCCGCGACCGCGGCGCGCGCGAACTCATCTTCCTCTGCGGCGACGCCGACGGCTTCCCGGATGACCTCCGCCAGCGCGCCCACCAGAAACTTTCTCTCAGCTCGATGACCTTCTCTCACGAACTCGCACGCATCATGCTCGTCGAGCAGCTCTACCGCGCCTTCGCTATCCTCTCCGGGAGCCCCTATCCGAAATAGCCCGCGTGGTGTAAAAGGTACCCATCATGTCCATTCGAATCGCCCCTGACAAGAACCAGCCCTCCGCCACAATCGAAATCCCGCTCGAAAAGCCGCTGCCCGATTACGATCTCGACGAACTCGAACATCTTCTCGTCTCGCAGGGGTTTCGCGACCTCGTCGACGACGCCCGCGGCATCCTTACCGAACTGCTGAGCGGCACAAGCCTCGAACTCGCCCAGTTTACCGGCGCCATCTGCCCCGGTGACGACGAAACCTATCGGCCCGGACTCTGGATCGTCGTCCGCGACAAAAATTCCGTTCAGGGCCGCGAACTGTCCTCCGATTCACGAACGCGTATCTCTGCGACTGCCGAGGAGCTTGTGAAGCGTCTCCAGCTCGCGTGATTGCCACGCTGGCAAGTCGCTCGTCACAGACTCTCGCACAAACTTGACCTTTGGCCTACGACTCCGCAAACTCTAGTCTTTTCGACGCGCCTTGAAAGAGTCAGCGGATCCTAAGACCATGCCCGAAGAAAAAGGACTCCTGATCGTTTACACCGGGCCAGGCAAGGGCAAGACGACTTGCGCTCTCGGCACCGCCTTTCGCGCCGTGGGCCAGGGCCTCAAAGTCCTCATGGTGCAATTCATTAAAGGTTCTTGGCACTACGGCGAACTCGACGCCGCCAAAATGCTTGGCGATCACAAATTTGAAATCCGCCCCATGGGCCGCGGCTTCGTCAAAATCGGCGGCGCCGAAACCGATCCTGAGGACATCAAGCTCGCGCAGGAATGCTGGCAGGCCGGGCGCGACGCTATCTACAGCGGCAAGTACGACCTCGTCGTCCTCGACGAAATCAACTACACCATCATTTACAAAATGATCGACGCCGCTGAAGTCGTCGAAGCTCTCAAAAACCGTCCCGAGCGCGTCCACGTCATCTGTACCGGCCGCAACGCCCATCCCCAGCTCGTTGAGCTTGCCGACCTGGTCACCGAGATGCGCGAGGTGAAACACCCTTACACCAAGGGTATACTGGCGCAGCGGGGGATCGACTACTAGAAGTTAGAGAGGCGAAGTTCTAAGAGGCGACCCCGGCAAGCGTAGCGGTCTTGCTTTCTGCATTCAACTGAAACGAACGACCGAAAAACTGATAACTTTCTCCCATGGCCTGGTTCAAGCGCGACAAGAAATCGATCGAGCAATCCACCCCGCCCGAAGAGCGCCGCGTGAGGACCGAAGGCCTGTGGGTGAAGTGCGAGTCGTGCCGCACCATCGTCTTCCGCAAGGACCTCGAAGCGAACCTCTACGTCTGCCCCAAGTGCCAGTTCCACTTCAAAATGAACGCCAAGCATCGCCTCGAAATGCTTCTCGACGGCCGCTGGACCGAGCACGATGCGGGTATGACCTCCACCGACCCGCTCAAGTTCGTCGACACCAAGCCCTATGCCGCACGTCTGAAAGAAGCCAAAAAAAAACTTGGCATGAATGACGCAGTGATCACCGCCGAAGGCCAGCTCAGTGGCCGACCCGTCGTCATGTGCGCCATGGAATTTGGTTTCATCGGCGGCTCGATGGGCGCCGTGGTCGGCGAAAAAGTCACTCGCGGAATCGAGCTCTCCATCGAAACCCGCCAGCCGTTCATCGCCATCTCCTGCTCCGGGGGCGCGCGCATGATGGAAGGCACCATCAGCCTCATGCAGCTCGCCAAAGTTTCCGCCGCCCTCGCGCGTCTCGACCACGAAAAACTGCCTTACATCTCCGTGCTCACCGATCCCACCACCGGCGGCGTCACCGCCAGCTTCGCCATGCTCGGTGACCTCAACATCGGCGAACCCGGCGCTCGCGGTGACACACTCGAAATAGGTTGGATGGGCACGCAGTTTGCCCGCGGCAAGGAGCTCAAGTCCTTCATCGCTAGCTCCCTCGACTTGCTTTTAAGCTGAGATGAAATACGAGGCCTCGGTCCGCTACTTGCTCTCCCTCGGAAGGGAATTGGCTGCGCCAACGCAGGCCGCCGCCGCAAAGTTCGATCTCCAAAACATTACCGTTCTCGCCGAGCGCCTCGGTCGCCCGGAGCGCACCTATCCCAGCGCCCACATCGCCGGCACCAACGGCAAAGGCTCAACAGCAGCGTTCCTCGAATCCATCCTTCGGCACGCTGGCTTTCGAACCGGATTGAATACCTCACCCCACCTAGAAAAAATCAACGAACGCATCCGCGTCAATGGCCAGGAAATCAGTGACGAAGGCTTCGCCGAAACGCTCACTCACATCCATGCGCTGATCGAAGAGCTCCTCGCCGCGGGCAAACTGCGCGCCCATCCGACTTATTTCGAATGCGTCACCGCCATGGCTTTCGAACATTTTGCCTGCGAGCGCATCGAGTTCGGTGTGTTCGAAGTCGGCCTGGGCGGCCGCCTCGATGCCACCAACATCCTTTCACCGCTTGTCACCATCATCACTGGCATCGATTTTGACCACGAAAACTTCCTTGGCCATTCTTTGCGCGAAATCGCAGCTGAAAAAGCCGGGATCCTGAAGCCCGGAGTGCCGGTGGTCCTCGCCGAGCAGCGGCCGGAAGCCCGTGAAGTGGTTCTTGCTCGCGCCAGGGAACTGAGCTGCCCTGTCGTCGAACCGGCGGAAATCTTTCAAGTCGATCAGGAATCCATGCCAAACGGCAGCGCCCGCGCACGCGTCATTGACGCGGACTCCGGGACAACCTTCGAAATCGCCCCAAACCTTCCCGGCCGTTTCCAGCTCCAGAACGCCCTGAACGCCGTCGCCGCCGCGCGGCTCCTGCAAAACCGCGGCTTTCGAATCCCTGACGCCGCCGCTACGTGGGGGATCGCACACACGGTCTGGCCAGGCCGCCTCGAAAAATTACAGTCCGCCCCTGAAGTTTACCTCGATGGCGCGCACAATCCCGGCGCCGCCCGCGAGCTCACCCATTTCCTCGAACAGAACTTCGCTGGGCGAAAAGTCTGGCTGATCTATGCCGCTCTTCGCGATAAAGCCGTCGACGAGGTGGCTGGACTCCTTTTCCCGCATGCCGCGGAAGTCATCTTCACCGCGCCGCGCACCTCGCGCGCCGTTTCCGCCACGCAACTCGCGGAAATTGCTGGCCATCACGCCGCGCGTTTTTCCGTAGTCCCCGACGCCGAGCGCGCCTTCGAACGCGCGCTCGCCGAAGCCGCGCCGGAAGACGCCATCTTCATCACCGGCTCTCTCTATCTGGTCGGCCAACTCCGGCACTATTGGAGGCAACGCTCACAAGTCGCCACACGCTGAAAAAAACCGTAGAATATCGCCTCCGGTTCTGCGGGGGCTTTGTAACGCTGGCTTCCTAGAAGGCGTTCTTTGTCCGGGGACTTGGGTTTTGTGGGGGCGCAGTTCGAACGATTGGTAAACATGATGAAGACAAAAGGGAAGCGGCCTGCGGGCGACGGGAAGGGAGTAACCACTCATCCCCTTGTCGGCATCATCATGGGCTCCGGTTCCGATTGGGACACCATGAAATACACCTCCAGGACTCTCGCCGGCCTGGGTGTTCCACATGAAACGCGAGTCGTCTCCGCCCACCGCACGCCCAATCTGCTCTTCGAGTACGCCTCCGCCGCCGAGAAGCGCGGAATCGAGGTGATCATCGCCGGCGCGGGCGGCGCCGCGCATCTTCCCGGTATGACCGCATCGAAAACAGTTCTCCCCGTCCTCGGCGTGCCCGTTGAGTCCAGAGCGCTCAAGGGCCTCGATTCGCTCCTCTCCATCGCTCAAATGCCCGGCGGCGTCCCTGTAGGAACACTGGCCATCGGCAAGGCTGGCGCAATCAATGCGGCGCTCCTGGCCGCCGCCATCCTTGGCGCAAAACATCCTTCCTTCCGCGAAGCCTTTCGAAAATTTCGTGCCGAACAGACCGGCCGCGTGCTCGCAAACCCCGATCCTTCCGTGGCCGCGCCGCCAGAGAAGAAGGGGAAGCGCGCGTGACCATCGGCATCCTCGGCGGTGGACAGCTCGGCTACATGATCGCTCTCGCGGGTTATCCCCTTGGCTTGCATTTCCGTTTTCTCGATCCTTCTCCCGAAGCTCCCGTAGGCCGCATCGCTCAGCGCGTCACCGCCGATTACACCGATCAAGCCGCCCTCGAAAAATTCTCCAGCGGCCTCGAGCTGGTCACCTACGAATTCGAAAACGTCCCTGTGGAAGCTGCCAAGTTTCTTGCCGAGCGCGTTTCTGTCTACCCTCCGCCCGCTGCGCTCGAGGCTGCGCAGGACCGCCTAGCCGAGAAAGGTCTCTTCCGCAAACTCGGCATCGCCACCACCGAATTCGTCT